>UQSL01000045.1 GCA_900543705.1 uncultured Oscillospiraceae bacterium | reverse complement strand
CAAAGCCTGTCCCGGAGGGCTCCAAGCTCATCATTAAGCGCGGCCATGTCCTTTCCCTCTATGAGGAAAAGGGTATGGGCAGCGCTTTTGGGGGGAGAATTGAGACTTCTCAAAAGAAAAATCCAACAAAAGGAGAAAGTGAAATATGGAAAAATTTGAATAACGTTAAAGGTCAAGACAGAAAAACAAGTGGTGTTAGCAGTAATAAGAAATATTATGAGTGGGATCATACTCATAACGATATAGAGGTTTATGATAAAAGAGGGCATCATTTAGGCTCAATGGATCCAACTACAGGAGAAATGTATAAGCCAGCTGTTCCGGGAAGAACGATAAAGATAAATTAAAAATGGAGGCAGAGATGAAACACTGTTGCAATAATATGAGTTTTTTTATAAATCAAAATAGAAAGGATGTCGAATTCGATTCGGAAGACCTGATATATTATGAGCCTAAATTCGATGAATATGGGATTATAATTCATGATTCAGGAAAATCGTACATTAAAATTGAGTTCTGTCCATGGTGTGGCAAGAAATTACCTGTTTCTAAAAGAGATTTATGGTTTGAAGAATTAGAAAAATTAGGAATCGAAAATCCATTAGAAGATGAAATTCCAGAAGATTTCAATTCCGATAAATGGTGGCGAAAAAACACAAAAAAGCTAGTTTAATTTTAATTAATTTAAGATGCAGGGCAACATCGTCTTCCTCGACTATGACCTGAGCTCCTGGAGGCACATGGACGACGACCTGCCTCCCCTGTCCAAGTACGCGCCTTACATCTGCGGTGCAAAGCCAGTCCCGGAACACTCCGAGCTCATCATTAAGCGCGGCCATGTCCTCTCCCTCTATGAGGAAAAAGGTATGGGCAGCGCTTTTGGGGGTGACTGGAAGCCAAAGAAACCAGAGGATGAAAGGTTTTTTGGAGAGCCAGGAGAAATCAAGGTCACAACCATACCTGGCAAAAAAGGAGGATACACTGCTTTGACAAAGATTGGGGATGATGGACGTGCAGTTCGAGAAAGGCATTTGACTGACCATGGTTTTCCCCACGATCATTCCAATCCCCATGATCATGAAATTTCTTTTGACCCTAATGATGGTCATCCTCTCTGGGTGAAACAAATAAACTACAGGGATATATCCATCCCTGAATTCAAACAAATTTTATTGGAGGAATCAGTCATGAATAACACCAAAATCTATTATGCGCAGCCCGGTCGCAATTTTGAGTCAGTTGATGATTTTATATTCAGTATTACCAATGGCCATGAATCTGAGTTCAGCTATGGTGAATTAACATTTGACACCGGCTATTTCAGAAATCAATACCACATTTATAATATTGACTGCCCTGAGGAGTCCGATCAAGGCTTTGATACTCCCGAAGAAATGCTGAACTTTCTCATTGACGGAATACCATTGAGAGAGATCGTTACCAAAGTCTATGTTTGGAATCGCATGATATAGTTTAACATAATTTAAAACGAAGGGCCGGATGGCTTTCGGCCTATTCTTTTCATTCTCGATTTAAAGGCTACAAAGAAATGCTCCGGCGCATTGAACCGGAGCGGATTTTGTGCTACAACACGCCTTTCCCGGAGATGCAGGGCAACATCGTCTTCCTCGACTATGACCTGAGCTCCTGGAGGCACATGGACGACGACCTGCCTCCCCTGTCCAAGTACGCGCCATACATCTGCGGCGCAAAGCCAGTCCCGGAGGGCTCCAAGCTCATCATCAAGCAGCGCGGGCATGTCCTCTCCCTCTATGAGGAAAAGGGTATGGGCAGCGCTTTTGGGGGAACGCCGGAAACAGCAAATCCATATGATTTACAAAAAACACATACACAGACTTTAAGTAAAAAAGAAATGGCCGATTTAGTAGAGAATATTAAATCCCGGGGAATAAAAGAGCCTGTGAAATATGTCGAATATAATGGACAGAAGTATATTGTTGATGGACACCACAGAGTTTTAGCGGCTAAACAGTTAGGTTTGACAGAAATCCCCGTTAAAAAAGTGAATTTACCCTATGGCGGATACAGAACTATTTTTGATTTATTATGGATCGATTAACACTAACATTGTGAAAGGATGAAATTTAAATGGCAGTTTGGCAATTTGTTTTTTGGATTATCCCTCAAAATAGAAAAAACGTGGATTTACAGGTAGAAGAATCTCTTTCTTGGAAAAGTGAGAAAATCGGCATCGATATCTGTAATTATCTTTCAGGTATTTTCAAGGAAGAGAAAAGTTGGTTAAAGATGAAATTTACCCTGTAAATCTTGAAACAATTACAAAGCTAATCCAAAAATCTGACGCAGGAAAGTTTTGCCTCAATCCACAGCAGTATTTCAAAAATTTGTGATATCTAAATAAAACTGACAATCTAGCTTTTACTAATTACTTACAGCCGGGTGGTTTTCGGCTATCCGGCCTTTTTCTTCAGACACAATTTCAGGGGCCGGATGGCGATCGGCCATCCGGCCTTTTCTTTTCATTCTCGATTAAAAGGCTACAATGAAATGCTCCGGCGCAACGATGTATTCGGTCAGGCAGCGAACGCAGCAAACCGCACGGAAAGCATCTCCGTGCGGTTCGTATTATTCCAGGTATCCTCCGTTTTCCTCCAGGGCGTTTATAATATCATGATATGCTTCCGTGTCCGAAGTCACAATCATCGTTTTGTCCGGAATGCTAATTTCAATGTTGCTCACCCCGTTTACCATACTCACCCCACGCACCAGCTTATCCGCCTGCTTTTGATTTTCAATGGATTTTAATTTCAGTTCATACAGCAAATGTTTCACCTCCTGCATTTATTGTGCAGAGAAGAAAAACCTGTATCCATGGAAAAAAGCCCCGGACAGAAAAATATGTTCAGGGCTTTGAAAAGAAACTTTTATTTGATGATTTCGCCGTATGTATTCGGGCCGACACAAGCCGCATTGGACTCGTCGGTGTCAATGTGCATAGCAAGCGCAAATTTCGGGGAAACGCGGACAACAACGTCGCCAAAAACTAGGCTTCTTCCGTCGGAATCCACCTTCACATTGACAATCTGCTTATCAGAAAGGCCCATCGCTTCCGCGTCTGCCGGAGTTGCATGAATGTGGCGTTTTGCAATTATGACGCCCTCGCTAATTTCCACTTCACCGCACGGGCCGACGATTTTGCAGGCTCCGGAGCCATCAAGGTCGCCGGATTCCCGAATCGGAGCAACAATCCCGATGCTTCTCGCATCCGTCATCGAAAGCTCGACCTGGGTCTTGCCTCTTTCCGGCCCAAGGATGGAGACGTTCGGGAGGGATTTTTTCGGCCCGACGATGGTGACTCTTTCCTCACAGGCAAACTGACCCGGCTGAGAAAGGTCTTTCTTTTTCGTCAGGGATGCATTTTCTCCGAACAGGATTTTCAAATCCTCTTTCGTCACATGGACATGGCGTGCAGAAGTTTCCACTAATACTTTATTGGACATAGGAATCAGCCTCCAGTTCTTGATTTCATATCCATTTTACGCCAAAGAGGGGTTGTTTGCAAGTGCTTATGCAGAAAAAGGGGATTTTTTGACACAATCGTCCTGCCTAGGCCGGTGATTGCCGATACGGCCCTACCAAAACACGGGTGGCAGTTTCGCATTGCTGCTTTTATTTTTCAGACACGCAATTTGTAAACCAAGATTAACATTTCATTTTGGTAGCTTTGAAAAAACCAACGTTCTTTTCAATGTCTGCAATTTATGGTATTATGAAAGTGCCGCACCCGGCATGATCCCTATCGATATCGGGTATTCATGGAAAGGCGACAGCCTGCAGACATGCGGCCTTCATCAATATCTCCCTCCGGCAAAATGTCTGCTTCTTTTCGCAATTTCCGGTTCTTATTGTAATTATCAGGAGGAATCCCATTATGTTTGATACCATGGAAGCTTTGCGCAACGAATGCTTAAACTGTCAAAAGTGCCAGCTTGCGCAGACTCGGACGAAGGTCGCCTTCGGCGCGGGCGTCGAGGATGCGGAGGTCCTTTTTATCGGCGAGGGTCCCGGCGAGCAGGAGGATTTGCGCGGGGAACCCTTTGTCGGACGCGGCGGCCAATTGCTCGACAAATATCTCGCCGCGGTGGATTTGTCGAGAGAGAAAAATATCTACATCGCGAATATGGTTAAATGCCGCCCGCCGAAAAACCGCGACCCTCTCCCGGAGGAGATGGAAGCCTGCATGCCTTATCTGAGGAATCAGACCGCGCTTATCCGCCCAAAAATCATTGTGTGTCTCGGGAGGATCTCCGCGCAGAAAATTATCTCGTCAAACTTTCGCGTCACCAAAGAGCACGGCCAGTGGACCAAGCGAAACGGCGTCTGGCTGATGGGGACATTCCATCCGGCAGCCCTGCTGCGCAACCCACGCAATAAGCCGGAAGCTCTGGAGGATTTTCAGTCCCTACGGGAAAAAATCATGGAAGTTTGCACCCATACCTATTGATTTAGCAGTAGCAATCCTGTTTTTTCAGAATACTATGGAGTATAAACGCCTTTTTGGGCGGTTTATACTCCTTTTTTTCGGGCTCCATTCTCTCAAAAACCGGGGAGTACGCCGTCCAAAGTATTTCTGAGCCTGTCCAGAAATCGCGCAGCCGCATGCTTGCGGCGATATTCTTATTCTAACCGGAGGGATGACTGATGTCTGCTGTCAACAATGCTGCCCATTATTTTTTGACTGCCAACTCCCCGCAGGGATTTGTCTCCAGATTTTCAGAGCTTGCCGACGTCCATGACGGATGGCATATGCTTGTATTAAAAGGATGTCCGGGATGCGGAAAAAACACACTGATCCAGAATATCTACCTGATGCTCGAAGCGCGGGAACCTCATCCGGAGCTCATCCACTGTACCGCCGACCCATCCAAGCTGGACGCGGCTGTTTTTCCGACGCTCAAGTTCTGTGTAGTCGATGGAACCCGCCCTCACTCCATTGAACCGCGCTATCCCGGCGTCTATGAGCATACGCTGGATTTATCGGTCTACCTCGACACCGACAAGCTAGAATGCTCCAGAGACCGCGTCATCGCTCTGACCAATGAGAGTGAATTGACCAGCAAACGTGCCGTGCGCTTTATTTCCGCTGCCGGGGCGCTTATCAGTGATACATACCGCATGAGTCTGGAAGAGACCGACATTGGTAAAATCAGAAAATATGCCTCGCGCCTTGCCGCAAGGGAATTTAAACCGATAAAGCAAAGTCCGGGAAAGGAAATCTGCCGCCTGCTCAGCTGTGTCACCCAAGACGGCATCATGATGTTTTTGGATACCCCCTCCGTGCTGTGTGACCGTGTTTGCCTGATTGAAGATGAATACGGAAGCGTCAGCCGCCTGCTGCTCCAGGCGCTTAAAGACCATGCTCTGCGCGCCGGATACGATGTCATCGCCTGTTACTGCCCGATTTCCCCCTTTGAAAAACTTGAGCATCTTTTTATCCCTGCCCTGCGTATCGGGTATATGACCTCCAATCACTGGCATCCTATTACCGTCAGCGACTGCCGTACCATTCATGCAAGGAGATTTCTCAATCCGGATGCGCTGAAAAATAAAAAAGCGCGCATCCGCTTCAACAGAAAAGCCTCCCTCGAATTGCTCGGGGAGGCCGGAAAGCTCATTTTTGAAGCGAAGATGATCCACGACGATTTGGAATCCTATTATGGAAACTGCATGGACTTTTCCGAGCTGGATACCCTGGCACAGGAAATCGCCGCCAAGGTACTCGAGAAACATTCGCCGATTTTATAACTGCTTCTTGATTTGGGATAGCGCTCCTTTTTCCAGCCGGGAGACCTGGGCCTGGGAAATCCCGATTTCCCGGGCAACCTCCATCTGGGTTTTCCCGCTTAAAAAGCGCAGGCTCAAAATTCGTTTTTCCCGTTCACCCAAGCTGCTGATGGCCTCCTTGACGGCCAATTCCTCCAGCCAGTTGAGTTCCGAGTTTTTATCCCCGACCTGATCCATCACATAGATAGTGTCTCCCCCGTCCGAGTAAACCGGTTCGTACAGGGAAACCGGGTCGACAATGGCCTCGAGGGCCAGCACGACGTCCTCCTTGGGAACACCGAGATGCTTAGCTATCTGCTCGACAGTCGGTTCCTTGGCGTTTTTCCCAGTCAGCTCCTCCTTTGCCTGCATCGCCTTGTAGGCAAGGTCGCGCATGGAGCGGCTGACCCGTACCGGATTGTTGTCGCGCAGGTATCTCCTCAGCTCTCCGAGAATCATCGGCACGGCATACGTGCTGAAACGGACATTGATATCGGTGTTAAAGTTGTCAATGGCTTTCATCAGGCCAATGCAACCGACCTGAAACAGATCATCCATATTTTCCCCGCGTCCGACAAACCGTTGAACAACGCTCAGCACCAGACGGAGATTGCCGTTGACCAGCTCTTCCCTTGCCTGTTTATCTCCCTGTTTGACACGTTTGAGCAGTTCTTCTTTCTCTTTTTCCTTGAGTACTTTGAGCTTGGAAGTATTGACTCCGGTGATTTCAACCTTATTTGCGTACATTGGTTTCATCCCCCATCTGTTTGTTCCTCCAAAGTATGGGAAGATAAAACCGCAGGCATGCACGTTTTACAAGATACCAATTTTTTCATAACTTTCTTTCCAGCAAGGACAACAGGCGTGCAGAACAATCGCGCGCCTGTTGTCCTGATTTTGGATAAAAAAGTTTATTATTCTAAGAATTTATTCATCCAGCCCATAGAGCTTATATGGATGAGCCAAAAGTTCTTACCGATAATGACTTGCCACGTCATACAGTATCCAGACGAATGACACAGACTAAAAATTTACAAAATAAAGCTGCGCGGGAATTCCCGCGCAGCTTTTATGATATGAACTGGATCCTCTACATAGGGGCTATTTTTTAGGCCGGATTTCAGCTACTCAATTGAAGTCACGATAACCCGGCCGCAAACCCTCGTGAAGTATTATAACCTGTTTTCACAGTCGCTTATCACATGCCCGATTTTCACCCAGCTGCATGTTTTACTGACCGCTGTTTTCAGCAGCAACGTACTCAAATGTTCAAAGGCTTTGAGTCTGGTTTTCCATTGATCCTGTTCCGATTCTTCGTTCACCGCCATTTTGAGAAAGGGAATCACCGCATATTTTATTGTATAACAATACCCATACCCTAAATATTCGGTTCTCTGCGGGTTGCATTCCCTGGATAATTTATCCCGGATTTCTGTCAGGAACCGGGAAACAGGGGCCTCAAATTGCTGTTCCCAGTCAAAGGCCCAGGATCGAGAGGAGACCGGTTCCCTGTCCTCCTTTGTCAGCAGGTATCCGCTTCCGATACACATCTGAGCAATCGCGGAAAAGGGCAGGAGGTATTCCTTTCCATGCGCAGAATCGGAGATGAGCACCTCTCCGGATTTCGGACAAAAGCCCTTGAGCAGCAGTGCGTGCCAGGCATTCTTTTGTTTGTGGTATTTCTCACTTTTCGGATGATAGTACTGGTCGATATTGAGCACTAGCACTGCGTTTTGCACAAACGCCCGGTTTATCGCAGAAAACAGGGTCTTTGGATCAGGCAGCTCTACACTCTGAATGCGAAGCCCTAAACCCTGCATAAAAAAATCTAACTCCCTGATTCCCTCCCGGCTGAACACAGCGTTTCCCTGTGCAGTCAGGATTTCAAGCGGCTGATAATACCAAGGATCCTCCATTCGAGCTTCTGTAAGTGGGAGGTAGCAGAGCCGACACTGCCGTAAGTAGGAAAACAAGGCGCTGTTGTCTGGGTCTTCCAACAGATAACGGACGGCGCACAGCACCCTGCCCCCGATACAGCTGACAAACTGCTCGTCCGGATGAGAAAGCTCATGATAAACGATGTAATCCTGTTCCATAGCAACTCTCCTATTGATATTTATGGCTCTGGAGTGTAAATAATCTCGCATATTCCCCGCCCTGTGCCATCAGTTCACTGTGAGTCCCCTCCTGTGCGACTCTGCCGTCCTCCAGCACAAGGATATGGCTGCACAGCATGATGTTGGACAGTCGGTGGGAAATCAGCAGTGCCGTCCTGCCGTCAGACAGGGCTTTAAACTGTTCAAAAATCCGGTGTTCGGATTCCGGGTCGAGCGAGGCGGAAGGCTCATCGAGTACAATGCAGTTACAGGCACGAAACAGCGTCCTTGCAAGCGATATTTTCTGCCACTGCCCGACGGAAAGCTCCATCCCACCATCATCAAACTGTCTGGTCAGCGGAGTATCCAGTCCTTGCTCCCATGAACGAATAAAATCGGAGACTCCCGACTGCCGGCAGACCTGATCAAGCCTTATGCTATCCGCTCGATGCTCCCAGTCCGACAGGGCGATATTTTCTCTCGCCGTCATACTGTACCGCACAAAGTCCTGGAATAAGACTCCGAATGCGCGCCGCAGGCTGGCAAGATCATACTCCCGAATATCCAAGCCGTTGATTTTAATACAGCCGCCCGTCACATCATAAAAACGGAGCAGGAGCTTGACAATCGTCGATTTACCTGCGCCGTTTAGCCCGACCAGTCCCACGGTTTCCCCGCAGGAGATTGTAAACGTGCAGTCCTTGAGAACAGGCTCCTTCTGGCGCGGATAGGAAAAGTTGACCTGTTCAAAGCGGATTTCCCGAATTTCTTCCAAAGGTTTTGCCCCGCTTTGCTCCATGATTGGCTCCATTTCCATCAGTTCCCGTACCCGGCGCAGCTCCTGAAAGCCTTGCATAATATCCGCCATCAGGAACAAGAAGGTGCTCACATTGGAACGAAAACCACTCAGCAAGGAGGTGAAATAGGAGATATCGCCGATCCCGATCAGCCTCCCGAAGAGCTGCCGGACCAGATCGAAATACATCGCCACATCCCCGGCGGAAAGCAGCAGCATGCTCCCCACATTGATAAGACTCGTCTTAACAGAGACCCGTTTTCGGCTTTCATACCACTGCGACCAGAGCTTTTTATAATTTGCCATAAAGCGCGGCGCCAGTTGATAGAGTCGCATTTCCGGTGCATATTCCCGGTAAAACAGCTCCTTATTATAATCCATGCGCCGGTACTTTTTCGCCGATTCCATTTGGAATTCGTACTGCAGCCGGCTCGTCTTGTGGGAAAGCAATAGCGCCGGTATGGACAACAAAACGACAAACAGGGCAAGCCAGATACTCAAAGAGCAGAGCAAAACAAACGAGGTCACCATTTTAATAATAGAGTCGAGCAGAGTAAACATTTTCCAAGCCGTCATCTGTACGGAGGAGAGGATGCGCCAAGAATGTGCCACCTGGTCCCCGAGCTCGCTGTCGTCAAAAAAGGCAAGATCAATGCCGGAAATCTTCCGCACCATCATATTATCCAGGTAGACCTCTACCGCATCGTCATACTTGTACTTGATGAGCTCATCCGCCACACCGAGGAATTTCTGCGCCATGTAGCAGGCAAAATATAAGGCCAGAAGCACAGCAATCCGGACAAACGAAATCTGTTTTGTCCGGGTCACGGCATCGGTCACCAGATTAAGGGTATCCCTCCATATCATCAATACGAAGAAGGAGAGTGCCGCCAGCACAACGGTTGTGAGCGCCTTAAGCAAAAAATACTTCTGGGAGGCCTGATAGGGAATTTTGATACTATAGGAAAAGTCCTGTAAAAAGCGCTTACCCTTCTTGTGCATCTGCCTTTGCCTCCTTCCGGTACCGGTCCGCCTGCAAATGGTAGAGATATGCATAATGCCCCTCACGCCGCATCAGCTGCTCATGAGTTCCCTGCTCGATCACCTCGCCGTCTTTGAGGACAATAATATGGTCACAGCTGATCGTATTCGACAGCCTGTGGGATACAAGAATTCCCGTCCTCTCCCTGCACAGACGGGAAAAGGAGGAAAAGATATGATCCTCCGCCAATGCGTCCAGCGATGCAGAGGGCTCGTCCAGAATGACGACCGGGGCATCCCGGTAGAACGCGCGGGCAATTGCAATTTTCTGCCATTGCCCGCCGGAAAGCTCCTTTCCCTGCTTGTCAAACATCCTTGTCAACGGAGTATAGTAGCCCTGCTCAAATCGATTGATTTCCTCATCAATCCCGCTTTTCTTTGCGCTCTCAACCGCGCGTAGCTCTGCATTTTCACAGCCAAAATCCGACAGGGTGATATTCTCCATCACATCAAATGCATACCGGGTCACATCCTGAAAGCAGGCGGTAAACAAATTTCGAACAGCGGAAAGTTCATACTCCCGGATGTCTCTCCCGTTCAGGGTAATCCTGCCCCGATCCGGCAGGTAAAAGCGCATCATCAGTTTCAAAACCGTGCTTTTCCCGGCGCCGTTGATACCGAGCAGCGCTACCTTTTCTCCAGGATGGATGACAAAAGATACCCCCCGCAGTACATCTGTACCGCTTCCCGGATACCGAAACCACACATTCTCAAACGCAATCTCAGGAACACCGGAGGCAGGCTGCTTACTGCCCGTCTGCCGTTCCCCTTCCCAGCTTAAAAACTCCCGGTACTGCGTGATTCGAGGGCTCACAATCCCAAAATAGGTGACCCAGCTGGAAATAAGCGACGGGAAAGTTCCTCCCATCGAGCCGATTGCCCTGATTACCATCGTTAGGGAAGCAATCTCCATCCGTCCGGATAACGTCCAAAAGACAGCGAAGAATACAACAAGGACGTATCCCAGGTTGGAGCAAATAGTGGTAAGCATCATACGCCGGTTCCCTTTTCGGAAAATATTTTCCTTTTGTGCCCGCAATTTATTCCACAGGCTATTATAACGTCCCCGGAATTCTTCTTCCAGGTGAAACAGCCGAAGTTCCTTTGCATAATCCGGCTGGGTAAGCAGTCTTTTGTAATAATTTTTCTTACGGAATTCCGGTGCGGAGGCAATTGACCATCGATCCAGCTTCCGGCTGAGCAGATAGGAGGCAATTGTACCCGGTACATAGGTCAACAGGAACAGAAGCGCCAGCCAGGGATACTGGGCGAAAAATACGCCCGATACTGACACGAAGGTGTACACGAACCCCAGAATGGTGACAATCCAGGTGATCGTCTGTGAAATCATCGACTGGCTGTCCATGATGACCTGGATCGTATCCTGGTCAGCCTTATCATCAAAATGAGCCATCGGGATTGCGGCAAGCTGCTTCATGCTCTGCAAGTCGATATACCGTTTGGCCTTATCGCAAAGCATGGAGGAAAACAGCTGGATCAGATTGGAGAACTGTGAGGAAAGTGCCTGAAGCAATAAGTAGCTCCCAATCAGCAGCACCAGTATGCTCGTGCGCAGCGTTCCCTGGTAGACAAGCACCAATTCTTCCATAATCCGCTGAAACAGTAAAATGGAGACGGCGGGCACCGTGGAACTGAGCAGCTGAACCAACAGAAAAAACAGATAGAGAATCGGTGCCACCCGAAATGGAAGGGACAACGCAAATAAGACCGAAGCGCACGATGCGCCCAGACGCTGTTTAAGAGTTTTTTTGTGTTGTTTCTCACTCATCCTCAAAAATCAGGCCGCATATGTCTTCCATCGCCTTTTCGGCCGACGAGCAGGCCTGCTCTCCTTCCTCCGATTCAATGACAAAACTCCCGTCTGTTCTATGGACACGGATATCTGCACGGTCCTCCCGCAAGGAGCATAATACCAGGATATCCGGCCGGATATCCCTTGCCAGAGTACACGCTACACGATAGGGATTCCAGCCGGCAGGGCAGAAAAACCAGCCCCGCCCTGCATCTTTGATCCAAGAAGACAGCACAACCGGATAATAGCTCTGTGTATAGATGGCCTGCTCCAGCAGGCTTGCAAGCTGTTCATCCAGCTGAGTATCCCCGGTATCAATGGAGACGGTGGGCAATTCGGTTTCTTCCGCTGTCTGCCGCATGTGCAGCCTACTCTCATATTCCCCCGGCTCCAGATACCGGCGGTGCAGGGATATCACCTGCTTCCTTTGCTCCTGGTTGAGTTTATCCTCAAAAATCAGATACCGCTTGTCCCCTTTGATCGGCTGATTGACTTCTTCGGCACGCAGTACGGCAACCTGTTCGGGGGCATAGCAATCGTTGAGCACCTGAAAATAAGGATCGTAGGGGGTTTTTGCCAAACAGTCGCCGTCCTTAGCAAGAAGTCCGCAAAGCTCCTCTTTTGAAAGTGGGCATCCCGCTTTTTCAAGGAACCCAGCCGCTTTCGCGGTAATCAGCGGAGCGGCAAAACTATTGCAGATGGCGGTGGAGTGAAACGAGCCGTCCAGAAGGGGAAGCTCATGCACCGAACTCGCTGAGATTTCCACACAGTTGAGTGCATTCCGGTTCATCCGGAACTGCGCTCGCTGGTAAATTGGCCGCTGGCTTACACCGATAACGTCGGACAGACATGCCGGATAGGTGTACTGCCGGGAATTGCTCTGCGCTGCGACAAATAGCAATCCCTATTTTGCAGCCACATGGATTTTTGCCCCGATTTTGAGAAAATCCCGGCTTTCCACGGTTCCGATACTCAGGTGGACCAAATCCACCTGATGGGTAAGGCACCAGTCTATCGCAGCGATCAAATCATCCGGGTTTCCCGTGCGCTTTTCCCCAAAGATGACCTTGATACTGCTCAGCTCAGCTTCCGGTGCATAGAGATGGATGATAGCGGCACAGACGGTTCCATGGCTTGTTTTGCGTTCGGGATTCTGATAGGAGGGCTGCAACACTCCATTTTCAATCTTAGCACTATGGCGAAGAGGCTGCAACTGATATTTTCCAAAAAAAATCCCATCGTCCAGCACTGCAATGTGGACTTTTCTACTCATGAAGCTTATCCTCCTTCGCCGCCAGATATTGAGAGCGTGCAAGCGCTCTCGAACGTTTTCCCGTCACAGTAACAGGGATGGCGGGCACCCGGAGGAATCCCTTTGGAATCTCATAGTCTGCCAGCCGCTCCCTTGCATACCGATAAAGCCGCTGAGTGAAATTCTCCTTTGCAACATAGATGCAGAGTGCCCTTTGGCCATACTGAGAATCCGGGACGCCGAATACCATACATTTCTCCACACCCGGGCATTCCTTCAAAACCGCTTCAATCCCATTGGGGTCAAGATTGTGCGCACCCTGCACGATGACGTCATCTGCTCGCCCACGGACAAAAAGCTCCCCTGTTTCATCGAGGACACCGATATCCCCGGTATTGATCCATCCATCCCTACAGGGAGAGGGCGCCCCGAGATACCTGCTCAGTGCGCTCGGGGTTTTCACGAATAGCACTCCCTGCTCCCCCCAAGTGCATCTGGTTCCGTTTTCCCGTCGGATTTCTACTGAGACGCCCCGTACCGGCACTCCCACCGACCCCGGCGTATGATATCCGTTTATGCGTTGAGCGCTGACCCGTGGACCGGCTTCGCTCAGGCCATAGACGTTCAGGACAGGGATAGGGGCAAAAATTTCGCGTGCGCGGAGCATCAGCGCCCTATCCGCAACCGCCCCGCTCGTGTAAATTACCCTAAGCGGTAAAGGAAAGTGCAGCCTCTCTTGAGTCCTGGCAAACAGTTCAAGCAAAACCGGATTGACACAGAGGATGGTCGCCTTCTCTTCACAGATACTGTGCAGTGCTACACGCGGCGGAAGCACCGTCGCTGCCAGAATGACACGGGCGCTAAACCGCAGGGCAACCAGCAGTTCCCCAACCAGAGTCGAGGAGTGCGACAGCGCCTTGACCAGATAAAAGCAGTCATTCGGGTTTGGCTGAAGATACTCCGCCACAGCCTCGCTATTTTCATATAGGGCGCGAAAGTAGAGGACAATCCCCTTTGATTTTCCCGTCGTCCCGGAACTAAATAGAATAACCGCATCCTCGTCGCTTGTTGGAAACCGGAAATCCCGAAAATCATCCGGTGACAGCGATACCGATTGTCCCGCCGGTGACTCCATCCAGTGGATGTAAAGGGAAGAATTCTGTAAATCCTGACTCTCAAAACGCCGATCGATATAGCACTCCTGTGCACCACTTAAGGAGAGCATTTCCAAAACCTGCCCCGGCGGAAGACGCCAATCCAACAGGACTGCACAGTCTCCCGCTTCCCAGATGTTGAGCAGGGCCTTTACATATTCCGCTGAATTTTCGCCTACAATTCCAATTTTTCGATTCATGAAATTCGCTTCCCCGAATTATCAAATAAATCAGTATGCTTGACCAATTGATTTTAATTAAGTTCGCTTTTAAAAAACTGTAGTTTCCCCGTGTGTTCATCTGGGAAAAGTTTTTCTTCAAAGTGAAAATTCCAGGTCAGACCCGCGCCGACTGCCACAGCTGCTTCCCGCTCATAGATTTCTGAAATCGCTTTCTTCCAGTTTTTAAATTGTGGAGCCAGTGCCAGATAGACATCAAAGGTGTCCGGCGTCTTTTGTACAACTTGGAACTGGGTAATCGGGTTATTCAGATCGTTGTTAATATATTCGACCGGGTGCAGCAACACGTAGCATCCCTTTACCTCCCCATTCGGCAGATGGATTGTCTGTCCGACACGTCCTGCTGTTACCTCAATGGCTGGGGAGGATGCATACTCACATTCCACAGAAAATATTTTTGCGCGGTCCCCTAGTGCATAATGCAAAATTGGCATTGCCGTATTGCGCAGACTGGTGACCAGGACATTCCCATCCTCGTCTTCCGGATTCTGTTTGTCGATTTCCACCACTGTATTTGATTCCACCAAGTGCATGTGGCCGTTTGGACATTCCAAGGCAATCGTCCCAGTTTCGTTTGAGCCATACATATTGGCAATTTTCGCCTGAGGAAAGGCCCGTCCAATGTGGTCACGAACCGCCCTGGTCAGGTACTCTCCTGTCATTTCTATGTATCGGACACCGTCTAGCGTCAAATGGTTTTCCAACAAAAATCCCGCTAAAATTTCCAGAATACTGGGCTGTCCCAAAATCAAACCGGGGTTAAATTCTTTGATCCGCCGGTAGTATTCCTTCAGATTTGCACGGTGAAGGTTCATCTTATTTATGGACAAATTCACCCCATGCTCCTTTTGTAGAATCTCCTGGTTTTGAATCAGACGGTTGCCCGCATACAGTGTCGTATGAAAGCTCAGATAACGATCCTGTGGGGTAACTCCATACCACTTTCCCCGATATTTCCAAGCGCCCGCGTCACTCAGCGTACTGTCGGAGATGGACCAGAAGATCTTCAGGCATTTTCCGGTTGAGCCGGATGTCCGTTTTTCGATGAGCAGCCCATTCATATATTGGACACTGTAGCTGGAAGAGAGGTGGTCATGTACCTCGCTCTGGAGTTGTTCTTTAACGAGGATCGGGAGCTTGGAAAGATCCTTAACACAGGTGATGTCCTCCGGCGTCAGATGGCTTTCCTCAAAAAGCCTGTGATAAAACGGAACCGTATGGTAGGCGTGCCGAACGATTTTTTGCAGTTTTACCTGAGTATTCATCTGGACTCCTCCTTTTTAAGCATGTCGGAAAGTGTACGCCTCAGCTGACCATAGGTTTGGAGGGATTCCATTAGCAAGAGATCATTTTCAAACTCTACTGAGAATTGTTCTTCCAGTTCCACAATCAGGGTGATCCACTGAACGGAATCATACTGTAAATCCATGACCAGATCGGTATCTTCCCGGATATCATCCGGAGAATAAGAAGAAGTGGAAATGCGGGTTAAGATTTCTTTGAGTTTCTGTTCCATGATGGGTTCCTCCTTATTTTTTGGTAATTAATTTATCAAATCTCACGATTTAACTTACTTTCCTTGTATTCCCAATTTTCTTTTATTCTACTATATTTGCCGTATTTATTCAATATATGGCTTTATTTTGTATTATTATCCTGATCGGCTCTATCACTATTTTTAATTTCTCAGTATTATCCTCCGATTTACAGTTCATAAATTATAAAAAAACGGAGACATCTGTGCATTTGCCACAGATATCTCCTGGACTTTGTATAAACTATACGATTTTATCTTTTCAAGTTCATTGGCTCACTGGGTTCATAGGACTCCTGCAAAAAAATAGTTGCTGTTTGGTGCAGCCGGCTTGCAAACACATCTACCGTTTCACAATAATTTCTCCAGTCTCTCTCCACTATCAGTGTCGATTTCTGTCGACTTTATTGTATCACACTTGCCCGCCTTTTGCAATTTTTTCCTTATACAATCTGTTTTTCCTAGTTATAGTTCCTGTA
>UQSL01000044.1 GCA_900543705.1 uncultured Oscillospiraceae bacterium | reverse complement strand
CCCCGGCGTATCGACTTTTATGCGCGCAGCGGTGTGCGGAAAACCTCGCTTACAAGCGTGCTGTTCGACGTAGATTACGACATCATGTATCTCCCATGCGAGGGAGATTATCCGGACGAGCAGCTGCGAGAGGAACTGCTGGCAATCTATCGGAAAATGATATCTCAGGAGGCGTTTGAGAACCGGCTGAAGGTGAGGGAGCCAGGTGCTCCCAGAGTATAAGCAGCCGAAGGTTATGCAGAGAAAGTCCTTGTGAAAGCGATGCGAAAATGGCTGCCCTCAAAAAGATATAAGTTTTCAGCGAGACGGCAAGGGACAATCGATTATCAGGATTATGGGCAAGAAAAATCCCCTTCCAGATTCGGAAGGGGATTCTCCTTAAAACAATTTAGCTGTGGTGGTAGCCGTTTGCCTCAAGCAACTCGTAGATGTTCTGGACATGCTCCGGGCTCTTGGTTTCGAGTACGAGGTTGACCTGGCACATGTTGACGCTCAAATCCGCTGTGTAGCGGTTGTGGTTGATGGAGAGGATATTCGCGCCGGTGCTGGAAATCAGGCTGAGCAGGGTATTAAGCTGGCCTGGCTTGTCGACAATTTCCGTTGTGATTTCGAGCAGACGGCCAGATTTGATCAGGCCTTTGTTCAGGACACGGGAGAGGATGTTAACGTCAATGTTTCCGCCGGAGACGACGCACACGACTTTCTTCCCCTTGATATCCACCTTATGAAACATTGCTGCGGCGACGGTTGTCGCGCCTGCGCCTTCTGCAACGGTCTTTTGCTTTTCAATCAGGGTGAGGATTGCGACAGAGATTTCCTCTTCGGTTACGGTCACGACCTCATCGACGCACTGCGAACAGATATCAAAGGTGAGAGTACCTGGGGTTTTTACCGCGATACCGTCCGCAATGGTGTTGACGGAATCCAGAGTGACAATTTTCCCGGCATCCAGGGACTCTTTCATGGAAGGAGCGCCGGCGGCCTGCACACCGTAGACCTTGCAGTTCGGGTTGATGGCCTTGATGGCGCTGGCAACACCGGAGATGAGTCCGCCTCCGCCGATGGGGACGATGACTGCATCCGCATCCGGGAGCTGTTTTAGGATTTCTAGTCCGATGGTACCCTGTCCAGCGATTACATCTTCATCGTTGAAGGGATGGATAAAAGTACGGCCTTCGTTTTTCTGGATTTCGACAGCCTTTGCATAGGCGTCGTCATATACCCCGTCGCACAGTACAACGTTTGCGCCATAGCTCTTAGTCGCCATAATTTTAGAAAGCGGTGCAACACTCGGGATGCAGATGGTCGCGCCGATGCCGAATTTCTGTGCAGCAAGTGCAACACCCTGTGCGTGATTGCCGGCAGAACAGGCAATCACGCCATGAGATTTTTCTTCCTCCGTCAGGTTGGCGATGCGGTAATACGCACCTCGGACCTTAAAGGAGCCTGTCAATTGAAGGTTTTCGCATTTGAGGTAGATTTCCGCATCCGGATTGATGGCGGGCGCGGGAATCAGCGCGGTTTCACGAACTACTTCGTCAAGAACGCGCTTTGCGTCTTTGATTTTGTCAATCATTGCCATAAGTGTGCTCTCCCATCTGTTTTAATATAATTTACCCAAGTCATATACCCGCGGCAAAGGGGCCTGTTAGCAGAAAAACAGTGCGCTTTGCCTGTCGGATTCTATTATATTCCCTCCATGCAGGCGTTTCAATATGTATTTCTTACAAAGATAAAAGATATTTTCTGTCTTTATGCAGTGAACACTCCTCGAAAAGGAAAAAGAAAATTGGGTCATCCCCTTTTTAAGCAGTCGTCAATCTGCTATAATAGGGATGACATCACAAAGGGTACAGGTTTGTTGTTGCCCGCCTTCAGGGAAAACGGACCTGCCGCCCGGCTGTTTCAGGAACAATTAGGAGGTAATTGTATGAACATTTGGCATGATATCAGCCCAAAGCGTATCAATGTGGACAACTTCATTGCAGTAATCGAAATAGAAAAGGGAAGCAAGAAAAAATATGAGCTGGATAAGGAAACTGGCCTTATCATGCTTGACCGGATACTCTATACCTCTACGCATTATCCGGCGAACTATGGGTTTATTCCCCGTACCTACGGTGACGACCTCGACCCGCTGGATGTCCTTGTCCTCTGCTCGGAACCAATTGAGCCGCTCACCTTGGTACAGTGTTATCCCATCGGCGTTATTTCGATGATTGACAATGGCAGAAACGATGAGAAAATCATTGCTATCCCGTTTAATGACCCTACCTACAATTCTTACCAAGATATCAGTGAGTTGCCAAGCCATATTTTTGAGGAGATGCGCCATTTCTTCAGCGTATATAAAGCACTTGAAAACAAAACAACTGCGGTTAATGAGATGAGCGGAGCTGAGGAGGCAAAACGCATCATCCAAGAAGCACTTGACCGTTATATCCAGAATTTTTGTATTTAAGTTAAGAGGGACGATATGCCAAAGAAAATAAACAATTTCAACAAAAGAAAACGTAACGAGCGGAACCGTTTGATTTTTATTATCTCAGCGGTTGCCGTTGTCTGTATTGCCTTGATTATTGCAATTATCCTGTGGAATCCCTCCGATCAGGCGGAAAACAACTCTTCTTTGGATTCCAGCAGTTTGACAAGTGGAAATTCTTCCGTACCATCCGGCGTATCTTCGGAGCAAATGGCGGAATCTTCTCAAGCCCCTGTTTCGAGTGAAGAGAGCAAGCCGGAAACCCCGCAGGTCTCTACGGAGGGTTCTCCAGCTTCCTCCATCCCGGTCACGAAAGTCGACGGGGACTGGAAGCTGGTATTGGCGAACCCGACCCACCGGCTTCCGGATGATTTTTCCATCACGGAGGCCCCGATTCAGGGTTACACGATGGATTCCCGTGCCGTCGGCCCTGCCAAAGAGATGATTGCCGCCGCAAAGGCGGATGGGGTCGATTTGCTTGTCTGCTCAGCCTACCGGCCGATTTCTACTCAGAAGCGCCTGTACAATAATAAGGTGCAGGAGTATTTGAATCAGGGAAACAGCCAGGCGGAGGCGGAACGAATCGCCGCGACGATCGTGGCAATCCCCGGTACGAGTGAACATCAGACGGGCCTTGCCCTCGATATCGTCACCCCGTCCTATCAGACTTTGGACGATGGTTATGAAAACACCGCAGCAGCGCAGTGGCTTAAGGCTAACGCTGCGGATTACGGGTTTATCCTCCGCTTTCCCAAGGATAAGGAGGATATCACAAAAATTATCTTTGAGCCGTGGCATTACCGTTATGTCGGCGTGGAGGCTGCACAGGAGATTATGAGCAAGGGTATCTGTCTGGAGGAATACCTTGGGGAGGTGGACTAGCCCTTTGTAAGAGAAATAAGGAGAGATTGACTATGCTGTTAAAACAGGTAATGGAGTTATTTGACGTCCTCGACCGTCCGGATGCGAGCGGGGAGAAGATTGCACAGTTGCTTAAGAGCAAAGGCGCAAAGAATGTGGAGGTCAACACCCTCAGCCAGGGGAACGGCGCGACGGATGCCGTCAAGGTCATTATTCCGGGCAAAAACGGGCAGAGGAACGGCGGAACTGCTCCGACCATGGGCGTCATCGGCAGGCTCGGCGGACTCGGCGCCCGCCCGGAGGTCACCGGTTTTGTATCAGACGGCGACGGCGCGCTTGCTGCTCTGACTGTGGCGCTTAAGCTCATCGAGATGCAGGCGTACGGCGACCAGCTCGAAGGCGACGTCATTGTCTGCACCCATGTCGACCCGGACGCCCCGACAAGCGAGCACTACCCGGTTCCGTTCATGGGCTCCTGCATTGATATGGAGCTGATGAACCAATATGAGGTGGACGAAAAGATGGAAGCCATCCTCTCCATCGATACGACCAAAGGCAACAAGATTTTCAACCATCGCGGTTTTTCCATTACCCCGACCATCAAGGAGGGCTATGTCCTCAAGGTGAGCGAGGATCTGGCGGATATCATGGCCACCACGACCGGCGAACTGGCCAAGGTGTTCCCGGTTTCCATCCAGGATATCACTCCGTACGGCAATGATGTCTACCATGTCAACAGCATTCTCCAGCCTGCTACTTCCACAAGTGCTCCGGTCGTCGGCGTCGCCATCACGACGGAGTCCTCCGTTGCGGGCTGTGCGACCGGCGCAAGCCATCCGGTGGATGTCGAGGAAGCGGCGCGTTATGCGCTGGAAGTTGCCAAGATGTATACCGGTGGCAAATGCCATTTCTATGACGAGAAGGAATACAACCACCTGCTCAGCCTGTATGGAGACCTCAAGCGCTTCCAGACTCTGGGCCAGAAATAAAGGGGAGGACTGCGCCATGGCCAGAAAAGTAACGCTTGCCCTCATCCAGATGGACTGCCGCCTAAAGGATAAGGAATTCAACCTTGCAAAAGGAGTGGAACTGCTTGAGCGCGCGGGGCAACAGCATGCAGATATCGCCTGTCTGCCGGAGCTGTTCTCCACCGGCTATCATCCGGGCATCATCGGGGACGAATATCCTTTGCTCGCAGAACCTGCGGACGGACCCACGTATCAGAGACTCAGCGAGGTGGCAAAACGCTACCGCATGTACGTCGTCGCGCCGATTGCCCTATGCAGCGATATGCCGGGCGTCATATACAACGGGGCGATTGTCATCGGCCGCGAAGGCGAGCTGATGGGTACTTACAACAAGACGCATTTGTGGGCGCTTGAGCGCTACCATTTCCGTATGGGCTTTGAGTATCCCGTCTTTGAAGCGGATTTCGGCAAATTCGGCGTCATGATCTGCTACGACGGCGGGTTCCCAGAAGTATCAAGGATGTTTGCTTTACAGGGTGCGGAGCTGATTTTGTGTCCGTCCGCATTCAATGTCAATGATAAGCATGCATGGGACGTCTACTTTATGTCGCGTGCCATGGAAAACACCTGTTTTGTGGCGGGAACCAACCGGATCGGTACCGAGGGAGACGTCACGATGTTCGGCAATAATAAAATTGCCGACCCGCATGGGGAAATTATCGCGGAGGCTCCGTTGCATGAGGAGTATGTGCTTGTGCACACGGTGGATCTGGATGACGTGCCGGTCTGCCGTTCCAAGGTCCCGTTTTTGATGGACAGGAGGCAATCTACCTATACGCTTCTGACGAAAGAATACGGGAACCAGTAGGAAAAAACTGCTGTCTCTGACAGGATTTATAAAGGGAGTCTTAAGCTTTTTTAAGACTTCCTTTATTGTTTTTGCGGAGTGACGGGGGTATAATGGAGCAAAAGAGCAGGGAAGATTCCCTGCGTTTTTACTGTTTCAAAAGGGGAGAGGAAACCATGTCGATGATGCAGCGAATCAACGCGGGACATACTCGCCTGAAAGAATTTCGTGCATCGTGCGGAGAAAAATATCAAAAATTCAACACCCCGATTTTAATTCTGATCCCGATTCTACTGGTACTGATGACGGAATACAATCATGTGCAGAGTGTGACGGGGATGTTCCAGTTTTTGTTGCACAGCTTTAATATCTTTGTGTTTGACATTCTGGTATCTGCTGTAGTTTTTACGGCGATCATCATGCTGGTGAAAAAGGCGTGGATTGCCGTGCTGACGGATGGACTGATCCTTTACATCCTGTCCTGTGTGGAGTTTTTCAAATATCAAACAAGCGGCTCTCATTTTTCCTTTTCCGACTTGGCGCTTGCTGGGGAGGCAGGAGATGTTGCGCGTTTTGCAACCCTGTTTTTGACAAAAGAGCTGGTATTTAACTTTGTCCTGCTCTTTGCAATGGTCGTTGTCACCTTTTTGCTCGACGTCAAGCTCAAGGTAAGGCTGCGTTATCGCCTTTGCGGGCTGCTTGGCTGCTGCGCGGCGGTCTGCCTGTTTTTGTTTATCCCGCAGGTGTCAAACGAAGTGTTCGACGTCTTCAAGGTGGCAAGGGAACCGAGCGTAAACACCTTTACGGAAAATGAGAAATTTGAAAACAACTATATGATTGCCTATCTGACCCAATCGACGGTAGAGAAGGTGGAAAATTCAGTCAAAAAGCCTAAGAATTACTCTCAAAAAACCGTGGAAAATGCCCTGTCTCCGGCGATGGAAGCCAAGACCGACGTCAAGCCGAATGTCATTTTTATTATGTCGGAGTCCTTCTCTGATTTCCGTAAGTTTGATTCTCTGAATGTCGATGATTCCATTTATGAAAACTATGACCGCCTTGGAAATGAGGGGTTTCTCGGCAAGGCGGTCGTACCGACCTTTGGCGGGGCGACTGTGCGCACTGAATTTGAGCTGATGTTCGGCCTGCCGGTACGTTCGCTCAACAACGCACTGGTACCGCATGATATTCTCGATGAGAATAGGGAACAGGCCACTTTTGCCCGCTACTTTAAGGGCCTTGGATATGACACCGCCTATGTCCATCCGTTTAGCAGTACGTTTTATGGAAGAGACAAGGTGTACAGCACCTATGGGTTTGATCAGATGATTTTTCAGGACGACCTGACCGTGCCGGATGAGCCTTTTCGCACCTACACGGACGACAAGGTGGTCTTTGAGCAGCTGACCGAATTGCTCAAGAAAAACGAAGCGCCAAGCTACTTGTATGCAACGACCATGCAAAACCATGAGCCATACAAGGCGGAAGGAGAGCAGGGAGGCGACCAGGAGCTCGACTACTATCTCGAAGGTGTCAACCACACGGACAAGGAGCTTGGCAAATTTATCGACGGCCTCAGAAAACTGGATGAGCCGACCGTCGTCGTATTCATCGGGGACCATATGCCGTTTTTCAGCAGCGAATGCGACGTGTATGAAAATCTTGGAGTGGCTAATGGGGAAAGCCATATCATCTATGAGCAGAGCTATCTGGTGTGGGCGAACTACAATTTCGATTACTCCGCGCTCAAAAGTGATGAGATCTCCGCGTTTTACATACCAACCAATGTGGCAAGCGCTGCGGGACTTCCGCTTACATCTTTTATCAACACGATGAAAGACGAAATGGAAAAGACGCCCATTTACACCTATAGTATGGGTTCCAAACCGGATTCCACGTTGGATCTTATTACCTACGACAGGGCGCTTGGAGAACAGTACAGTCAAAAAGAATAAGCGGCAGCCATCCCTTACCGGGATGCTTGTTTTTACTCATTCTGGAAGAGGACGGTTATTATCAGCCGTCCTCATTTCTTTTTTTCCTGATTATTCCGATGGCTGAGACTTGTTTCTCCCTGTAGTATGAGAAGGACTTGAATTATCGCATGTTTGGATGGGATGCATGATAGGTTCGAGCCTCACCGTTTTTTTACTGACGATGTACTCTTTCTACGTTGACCCTGCGAAGATTAACGGGTTAGAATAGAATATTCTCCTATTTTTTTCGAAATCAGATATACGGAATGCGCACAGTCGGGAGATTTTTTCTCCGGCTGTTTTGCTGTTCATTGACGAATCCGAACTTGGAAATCAGTTTGACAATTATCCGGTACATGATATAATAAAAATACTTATGTAAAGTCATCGAGCATGGTATCAGAAGCACCTTGAATAGGTAGACCGGATGCGGGAACACTAGGGAAAACCGGCCATTCCGGCAATCCAGAAAGGTGTGATACCGTGTCTAAGAACAAGAAAAAGAACCTACAGAATGTTCATGAACCGGCGCAGCCGACTGCGCCCTCCAAAGAAAACGAAGAACGGGAGGGAGAGGACTCCACTCGGACGCAGCAGATTATCGACATGGGGTCTGTGACTCCAACCAAGGGGAAACATGTCATCCACTGTTTAACCATTATCGGACAGATTGAAGGGCATTACATTCTGCCGTCTCAGAACAAAACGACCAAATATGAACATGTGATCCCGCAGCTTGTGGCCATTGAGGAGGATCCGGATATCGAGGGCCTGCTCATCATTCTCAACACGGTAGGTGGTGACGTGGAAGCGGGACTTGCCATCGCGGAGCTCATTGCCGGGATGAAAAAGCCGACCGTTTCCCTGGTTCTCGGCGGGGGGCATTCTATTGGAGTCCCACTCGCAGTAAGCGCTTGCTATTCCTTTATTGTCCCCACTGCGACAATGACCATTCATCCAGTGCGCATGAACGGTCTGGTGCTTGGAGTCCCGCAGACGCTGTCCTATTTTGAGAAGATGCAGGAGCGAATTGTCAGTTTTGTGACGGAAAATTCCGATATCTCCGCGGACCGGTTTGAAACCCTGATGATGCAGACCGGGCAGTTGATGATGGATGTTGGTACTTCGATTGATGGGACACAGGCAGTGGAAGAAGGGCTCATTAACAGTCTTGGGGGACTGAGCGACGCTATTGAGAAGCTTTATGAGCTCATTGAGGAAAAGCAGGAGCCGGATGAAGAGAGAGAAGGGGATGCAAAGTGATTTTGCATACCATTATCCCGGAACAGTGTGTCCTCTGGGAGCAAAAACAGCAGGCAGAGGAATATTATTCCCAGGGTGCGGCCTATCTCGGTTTTCGTTCGGACGGCTCACAGGAAACACTCTGCCGTGTGGTTTCTACAAACCCAAAAGACTATCTGAATCCCCGTTATGCACTGGGAACGATTAAATCTCAGGAGAAGCGGGAAAAGACCTTTGAAGAGTAGACCTCCTTCCGTCTGTAAGGCGGGAGGGCTTTACATATCTGCGCTTTGAAAACTGCCGGACAAAGCGTATTGATGTCCCGGCAGTAGTGGAGGTGCGCAAGATGCCACAGCAAAAACGAAAGACAACCCGCAGACCGGCAGCTTCCAAAAAGACCGCCGCCAAGCGGCCGACCAAGGCACAGCTGGAAGAGATGCGCAAACACCGTCAGCAGCTTTGGGCGGTGGTGTTATTTGCCATGGGGATTTTGTTTGCCGCGCTCACGCTTTTTTCCGGGCAGAATGTCTGGAAGTTCTGCCATGATGCAATGTTCGGCCTGTTTGGGGCGTGCGCGTTTTTGATTGCCCCGCTGATGATTTATATCGCTGTGCTTGCATCACTTGACCGGCCGTTTCATGCCATCGGGATGAAGGTGATACAGGCGTTTTTGCTGCTTATCCTGATTTCGAGTGCCATTCAGATTTTCGGCTCTGCGGAAATTACCGGCGCTACTTTTTTTGAAAAAGTGGCATCGTTGTATACTAACGGCATCAAACTCAAAGGGGGAGGCGTGGCAGCAGGGCTTGTCGCGTGGCCGCTCTCCGCACTTTTTGGCAATTTGGGCGCAGGCATCACGGTAGTTTTGCTGATATTTGTGTTCCTGATGATTTTTACTGGGTTTACCCTCATCGATTTGTTTCGCTCCGTCTCCAAGCCCGTCAAACAGCTGGAGACTACCTACATAGAGCAGGCGCAGGCTCATAAGGATGCCAAAGCCGCCAGAGAAGCCCGCTTTAACATCGACGTCGACTTGGGGCCGGATTCGAAAAAACAGCCATCCGCTGTCGCTCAGCCAAAAGAGCTCCCTGTGCCGATGGCCGCCACCCAGGAAAAGACAGAGGAAACCCCAAAACGCCAGTTTTTGGGCTTGTTTGGTTCCAGGGAACCGAAAGCAGAACCCCGGCCGGTCGTCGAATCCACTCCTCGTATTGAATTTGACAAAATCACCTCTCAGGCACAGCCGGAGAGTATCCCGACGGACCCGTCCGCTTCTCCTGTTGAGGAGAACCAGGAGATTTCCGTCAAGGACTTGTTTACTCCGATTGAGGTGGTATCCGCTGAGATGCCGCAGGAATCAGCCGAACCTGCAGAGGAGAAAAACCCGCTGGAAAAGGAGCTCGGCGTAATTTTGCCGCATGAGCAGCAGACGGAATTTGACGAGGCCATCGACCGGGCCATTAAAAACTACCAGGATATGGTAAAAGATGAACAGGCGCAGCGGGATCTCTCGCTGGCACAGAAGGTTGGAATTGCCCCGCAGGATGGAATGGAGGATGAACCTCTGCGTGAATTTACTTCATCCCCTCAGCCCATCGGAGTGATGCAGTCAAAAGCGGAGCAAGAGCAACAGGTCTCGGAACAACTCCCGAACGTGCTGGAGGAATCTGCGGAGGAATATGGTCCGCCGATTACTTTGCTCAATGAACCTCCTGCAGCTTCCCAAAACGATCTGAGCGACGAGGTGAGAAAGGGAGAGAGGCTGGTCGAGACTCTCAAGAGCTTTGGCGTGCAGACAAAGATTATCAATATCTCAAAAGGGCCGGCGGTGACACGTTTTGAGCTTCAGCCTTCCGCCGGGGTAAAAATCAGCAAAATTACCGGGCTTGCAGATGATATTGCATTAAACCTTGCGGCTGCCGGGGTGCGTATTGAAGCACCGATACCAAATAAGGCCGCTGTCGGCATTGAGGTGCCGAACAAAGTACAGAGCATGGTTTCCATCCGGGAAATTATCGATTCCAACGAGTTTGTCGATGCAAAGAGCAATGTCACGATTGCACTTGGCCGCGACATTGCCGGGAAAATCGTGGTGGCGGATATTGCCAAGATGCCCCATCTGCTGATTGCCGGCGCGACCGGTTCTGGTAAATCCGTGTGTATCAACTCCATCCTCATGAGCCTGATTTACAAATCCAGTCCGGAGGACGTCAAACTGCTGATGGTCGACCCGAAGGTGGTCGAGTTGGGCGTATATAACGGTATCCCGCATTTGCTCGTTCCAGTTGTGACCGATCCGCGAAAAGCGGCGGGAACGCTTAACTGGGCGGTGACTCAGATGCTGGAACGCTATAAGCTGTTTGCGGACAACGGCGTCAGAGACATCCGCGGCTTTAACGAATTGGCGGAGCATACTGACGGCATGGAGAAAATGCCGCAGATTGTCATCATCATCGATGAGTTGGCGGATTTGATGATGGCGGCCCCGAATGAAGTGGAAGACGCGATCTGCCGTCTGGCGCAAATGGCGCGCGCGGCCGGCATGCACCTGGTCATCGCGACTCAGCGTCCATCGGTTGACGTCATCACCGGCGTCATCAAGGCGAACATCCCGAGCCGGATTGCGTTTGCTGTATCCTCCCAAGTGGATTCCCGTACCATTCTCGATTCAGGAGGTGCGGAAAAGTTGCTTGGGAAAGGCGATATGCTCTTTTACCCGATGGGCTCTTCCAAGCCGAAGCGCGTGCAGGGCTGTTTTGTCAGCGATAAGGAAATTGAACGCGTCGTCGAATATATTAAGAAGTCCAAAACCGCGCAGTACGACGAGGACGTTATCTCCGAGATAGACCGCCTTGCTGTCAAGGAAAAGGGCAAGGGCGACAACGGGGGCGGCGGAGGCTTTGACGAGGTCGACGGTATGCTCCCGCAGGCCATCGAACTGGTTGTGGAAGCCGGGCAGGCTTCCACCTCGATGCTCCAACGCAGGCTGCGTCTCGGCTATGCGAGAGCGGCCCGTCTGGTGGACGAAATGGAGCAGAGGGGTATTGTCGGTCCGAGTGAGGGCGGCGGCAAGCCTCGCCAGGTGCTCATGACCAAGCAGCAGTGGATGGAGATGAACCTCTCGCAGGAGGAATAGCGCTATCTACATACAATCAGATTTATCAAAGGAGCAGCATATGACCGATTTTTTACCGATTACCCGGCAGGAGATGCTCGAGCGCGGCTGGGAACAGCCGGACTTTGTCTATGTCTCCGGAGACGCATACGTCGACCACCCGAGCTTTGGGGCGGCGATTATCTC
This sequence comes from uncultured Oscillospiraceae bacterium, assembly GCA_900543705.1. Classification (GTDB taxonomy): domain Bacteria; phylum Bacillota; class Clostridia; order Oscillospirales; family Ruminococcaceae; genus Pseudoruminococcus_B. Next base: position 4,715 of record UQSL01000044.1, on the reverse strand, counting down.
CCGCCTGCTCGAATCGCAGGGGTATAAGGTGGCGATGCTCAGCCAGCCGAATTGGAAGAACTGCGAGGATTTCAAACGCTTTGGCAGGCCAAAATACGGCTTCATGGTCAGCGCGGGTAATATCGATTCCATGGTAGCGCACTATACATCTGCGAAAAAGCGGCGGCATGACGACGCCTATTCCCCAGGCAATCAGGCGGGGAAGCGCCCGGACCGGGCGGTCATTGTCTATTGCAACCGGATAAGGGAGGCCTACGGCGACGTTCCCATCGTCATTGGGGGGATCGAGGCCTCTCTGCGCCGGTTCGCCCACTACGATTACTGGGATGATAAGGTGCGTCGCTCTATCCTCTTTGATTCGGGGGCGGATATCCTAAGCTACGGCATGGGCGAGCACCAGACCATTGAGATTGCAAAGCGCCTTGCTGCAGGGGAGCCTGTGAAAGAGATTACCGATATCCTCGGCACCTGTGTGGTGACGGATTTTGAACATCTGCCGGAGAAATTCCTCGAATGTGATTCCTTTGAAAAGGTGAGTATGGACAAGGTGGCCTATGCACGCTCGAGTAGGCTCGAGTTCGACGAACACGACTACATGACCGGGCGCAACCTTGTCCAACGCTGTCAGGGGAAATACCTGCTGCAAAACAAACCGGCGCCTCCGCTGACGCAGAAAGAACTGGATACTGTCTACTCATTGCCGTATCAGCGGATGTACCATCCCTCCTATGAGGCCCAAGGCGGCGTTCCCGCTATCAAAGAAGTGGAATTTTCCATCGCACACAACCGGGGATGTTTTGGTTCGTGTAATTTCTGCGCTTTGGCCTTTCATCAGGGGCGCTATATCACCTGCCGCAGCGAGCAGTCAGTTCTCAATGAGGCTCGCAATATGACCTACAATCCCCGCTTTAAGGGATACATCCACGACATCGGCGGCCCGACGGCGGATTTTCGACGTCCCTCCTGCGAAAAGCAGAAGAAATACGGCATGTGCAAGGGGAAGAAATGCCTTGCCCCCACACCGTGCAAGCAGCTTGTCGTCGATCACTCGGAGTACATCGATCTACTGCGCAAAGTAAGGGAGATTCCCGGAGTAAAACGAGTGTTCGTCCGTTCCGGGATCCGCTTCGACTATGTGGTGGCTGACAAGGATGAAAAATTCCTTGATGAAATCGTGCGCCACCATGTCAGCGGGCAGCTGAAGGTGGCGCCGGAGCATTGCGCCGCCGCGGTGCTCGATAAAATGGGCAAGCCCCACATCGAGACGTACCAGAAATTCCAGGAAAAGTTTTACCGCCTGACCAAGGCGGCGGGTAAGGAACAGTATCTGGTTCCTTACCTGATGTCCTCCCATCCGGGGTCTACCTTAAAAAGTGCGGTGGAACTGGCGCTTTTCTTAAAGAAAAACCATATCCGCCCGGAGCAGGTGCAGGATTTTTATCCCACGCCCGCAACCGTCTCCACCTGCATGTTCTACACCGGCCTTGACCCTTACACCATGCAGGAAGTTTACGTCCCGCGTACGCCGGAGGAAAAGGCGATGCAGCGCGCCCTACTCCAGTATTTCCGTCCGCAGAACCGGGAAATCGTGGTGCGAGCGCTTGTCAAGGCGCACCGGACGGATTTGATCGGCCACGGGGAAAACTGCCTGATTGCCCCCGATGCGAAAACAAAGAAGCTGCTTGAACAGCTTATGCCGCAGCGGAGCAAGCAGCATCGTACTACCCGCTATCACTCCAAGGCCCCGCGCAGGGGAGCAGGACGAAACTCCGGAATTCCGGGAAAAGGCAAAACGCAGGGGAGAGGAAAACAATGAAACGAAAACAAAAGAAACTGCTTTCGATGCTAGGAGGGGCGGCGGCACTCTTGTGCGCCGCCCTGATTACCATATCCGAGTATGTTCCGATTCCGGGAATCCCTTCCTGGAGCGAGCTGTCCGGTAAGGTCACTTCCCAGGGCGGACAGTCCTCCCTGTCTGAAGGTGTGGACGGGGATGTCTCGGTGCATTTCATCGACGTCGGACAAGGAGACAGCATTTTGATCAAAGCAAAGGACAAAACGATCCTCATTGACGCGGGGGAAAACGGCAAGGGCGAGACGGTGCTGAACTATTTAAAAACACAGAAGGTGGAAAAGCTCGACTATGTGATCGGCACTCATCCGCACTCGGACCATATCGGCGGGCTCGACGAGGTTATGCGGAAGATGGAGGTCGGTATGCTGATGATGCCTCGCATCCCGGATGATATCGTCCCGACGTCGAAAACCTATGAGGATGTTTTGCAGACAGCCGCGGACAAGGGGCTGAAAATCAAGGCCGCCAAGGCCGAGGAGACACTCACAATTGCAGATGGCGTGACCCTCACGATTCTCGGTCCGGTACAGGATTACGATGATTTGAACAACATGTCGATTGTGGCCAAACTCACCTATGGGAACACCTCGTTTTTATTTACCGGCGACGCGGAAAAGCAAGCGGAGGCGGATCTTGTAAAGCGGTATCCGGATTTGCTTGACAGCGATGTGCTGAAAATGGGACATCACGGAAGCAGTACCTCCTCAAGCGAGCAGTTTTTCCAAGCGGTGTCCCCGCAGTGCGCAGTTATCTGCTGCGGCAAGGACAACCCTTACGGGCATCCTCACAAGGAAACGCTCGAACTGCTCTCTAAAACAGACACGCCGTATTATTCAACCGAGCAAAACGGCTCTATTGTCTTTACAACGGATGGCAAAAACATCAGTATCAGGGCCGAACAGTAGGAGGAATTGAGGATGAAACGATATATTATCGATCGAATCGAGGAAGGGCACTTTGCCGTGTGCGAGGAAGAAAATGGGTCTCAGGCGGTGTTTGAGCTCGGACAGATTCGAGGAGAAGTCCGGGAGGGCGACTGTCTGAAAGAGGAAAACGGAGTCTTACAGGTGGATGCCGAGGCAACCCGTCTGCGCAGGGAGAAGCTCCGGAAATTTCAACAAGAGCTGTTTGAGGATTAAGGTTTGACAGTATATAACGCCTCTGTTATACTTTGAATATAGCAGAAAGAGGGGGGATACCATGATTTTAGAGCTGGATATGCTGTCTAAAACGCCGATTTACCAGCAGATTATGGATAAAATCATCGAGGCAATTGTCAAAGGAGAGCTCAAAAACGGGGACTCCCTCCCTTCGGTACGCCAGCTTGCCGGGGAACTAGGCATCAACATGCACACGGTCAACAAGGCGTATGGCATCCTCAAACGGGAGGGCTATGTCAGTGTGCACCAGCGCAAAGGAGTTGTCGTGACCGGTAAGGCAAAGGCTGATTCTGAGTACGGGGAAGACCTTTACCTGCGTCTTCGCACTCTGCTGATTGAAGGATATTCCAAGGGAATTCCGGCCGAGCGCCTTGGTGAGGCGTGCGGCTCGATTTTGCAGGAGCTTGAGGGAAAAGGGAAGGAGCAGGGATGATGTACTGGCTGATAAACGGCAGCACGTTTGCGGTGCTGGTTCTTCTCTGTTCGTTCACGCCCTATCTTATCCGAAAAAATGATGTGTTCGGCGTGTTTTTTCCGGATTCTGCGGTAGACCTTGAAAAAGTTCGCTCTATGCGCAGGAATTATATGCTGTTATGCCTGGGAGCGGGTGCATTATGCGCGGGCTTTTGGGTTTTGACCACCCGGTTGTCCTGGCTGAATGAAGAGATATCCTTCGTGACTGCTATCGTGGGATATCTGGTGCTCGAAATAGCGGTCTATCTCTGGTACCACCGCCGGGCAAAGCGCATGAAGGAAACGCATGAAATTACCTATACGATAGAGCAGCATATCGCAGTCGATATGACGCCCCATCCAAAGCTGATCTCCGCCTGGTGGTATGTTCCCCATGTCCTGTTGATTGCGATAACGGCCGGAATCACCCTGTGGAGAGAACCGGCTTTGGAAAATAAAATCCCCGCTCACTGGGATTTTGCCGGAAATGTGAATGGCTATGCAGAGAAGAATTTTTTTTCCCTGTATCAGCTCATTGTAATCGAACTTTTGATGCTTTTGCTATTTACCGTTTTGCTGATTCTGACAAGCCGCTCCAAAAAGGTTATCCGTACCGACCAGCCGGAAGAGAGCAAACGTGCCTCTTTCCTGTTCAAGCGCCTTTGGTGCCGCTATCTTGCTATTATGGGATTCGGTACCCTGCTGCTGCTTAGCTTTGTTCAGATGGTGATGCTGGGGCTGCTTCCCTATCCATGGATGACTCCGGTGACAGTTTCCTTTATGGTGTTGGTCGGAATCGGTTCCCTGGCATTGAGTTTTTATACCGGACAGGGAGGGAGCCGTCTGATTCGCTCCATGCACAAATCCGACCGCATTGACCCGAGAGAAGATGACCGTTACTGGAAGCTCGGCTGTATCTACTATAATCCGGATGACCCGTCTTTGATGGTGGAGAAGCGGTTTGGCGTGGGCTGGACGTTTAATATGGCAAGGCCTGCAGCCTATCTGATTTTTGCAGGACTGCTTCTCTTTGTCATCGTGAGCTTGTTATTTGCGGCGATGAGTAAATAAAAGGAAAATTAGAAACTGATAATCTGGAAAGCCTAAAAGAGCATGGAACATATGCGGTCATGCTCTTTGTTTGCACACCGACTTAGGCTGAACAGAGTAAAGCAAAAAAGCGGGAAGGAATTTTGAACTGCACCCCATTTGTTAGACAGTGTGGTATACTATCTAATGAATGGGGT
>UQSL01000043.1 GCA_900543705.1 uncultured Oscillospiraceae bacterium | reverse complement strand
GGTCGCTGTGGAGCTGCAACTCCGCAGCGACTCTTTTCTTCTCCTGCTTCATTGCTAGCCGAATCGTGTCCAGCACGAGGCTCACAGTCTGCTGAGAGGCTGTCGGACTGTTTCCGGCGGGGTCTTTTTCTCCCGCGACAGGAAGCTATTCCCCCTTTGTGCCTGTCGGCACAGGAGTATGGAGCAGCGCATATCCCTGTATTCCCATTTTGCCGGTTCCCGCACTGGCAGACGGAACGCCGCGCTTCGGGCAAGCCCTAGTACGGTTGACTTCGGCCACCGCTACGTGTCTTTTAAGACATGTATAGGGGAACCAAATGCTGAAGGACAGTGGTTTACGCAAAACGAACCCGTCACTTCTTAAGTGGCCAATCAGCTTTTTCTGTATCTTCCATATTTGGAGGCCTCCACGGGATGGATAAGTCGCTGACAAGGACTGCAAAGCGGCATCCGAAGGGAACCAGCAACTAAACCATAGATCGCGGCCTTGTTCCACTCCCGCAGTGATTGAGAACATCAGCTTGAGCTAGGCCGGCCCCGACAAGAGCAAACCAAATCCCGGCTTTCCTCCTACATTGACTCGCATTCCCAAAGCGGTTATACTAAAAGCAGAATCACTTTTTGGTGAGAGGAGAAATAACTATGATATGGGGAATTTTAGGTGCGCTCGACGAAGAGGTCGCGCTGATAAAGGACAAGATGACAATCGAACGCCAGACCCCGATGTACGGCACCATCTTCTTTGAGGGGACTATCGGAAGCCATAAGGTTGTCCTGGTGTGCTGCGGAATCGGCAAGGTCAACGCCGCCGTCTGCGCTTCCACGGCCATCCAGCAGTTTGGCGCAGGACGCGTCATCAACGTCGGGATTGCCGGTGCAATGAAACTCGGCCTCTCGGTGATGGACGTCGTCATCAGCTCAGAGGTCGCTTTCCATGACCAAGATCCCATTATGCTCCGGTACTATCCGAACCGGCAATTCTTTGAAGCGGACCCCTATCTTATCTCGTTGTGCGAGGAAGCCTGCGCCGCGCTCCCGGAAATCAACGGGCATTTCGGGACCGGGCGCATTGTTTCCGGGGATGTCTTTGTCAATGATTCTGCGGTGAAGGCGGATATCAATAAACGTCTCTCCCCCGTCTGCGTGGAGATGGAGGGCGCCGCCATCGGACAGGTCAGCTATATGAACGGCAAGCCCTTTCTGGTGATTCGCACGATGTCCGACTCCGCAGATGAAGGGGCGGACGCCTCCTACGACAATTTCATTGAAACAGCGGCAGAGCATTCGGCGAAAATTATCCTGAAAATGCTTGAGCTCGCACAATAATGAAACAGATGATAGTAAGGCGGCGGAACATTCTGTTCCGCCGCCTTGTCTGTTTCTTCACCCAATAATCGGGGATTCCAGCACGGTGACACTTTTCCGTTTGCAGTCAATCTGCACTCGAGCCCTTAATAGCAGAGTTGCCTTCGGAGCCGTGTGCCAACAGTTGCCACTGTATAAGGGCGTACCTCTCCCCGTTCTGAAAAAAAGATCAGGACATTCGGCCCGTAAAAGGATTTGACTCACGCTCACTGGAACAGGCTTCAGATGGTGAAGCCATCGGAAACCCCAGAAAAGCCGTGGATAGGAGCGAAAATTCTCCAAATCCACATAGGGTCAATCCGGATGGCATCATCCCCGCCCTGATTGAGGAAATTCCCCCTGATATCCGGACGCTCCAGCGCCATTGCAACGCGGGCTTCGGGGCGATATCATCCCCCTTTGCTTTTGCCGATAAGCCCTGCAAACTCCACTTTTTCCAACAGACACGCTTTTCCGTTTTCCAAAAACAGCGCCTTATCGGAGACAGCCAGCGTCTTTGCCACATCCTGTCCGGAGAGCAAAATCGTCACGCCCCGTTTTTTCAGCCGCTCTACCGTCTCGTAGACGTTGCGCGCCATCTTGACGGACAGCCCCATTGTCGGCTCATCGAGCAGCAGCACTTTTGGGTGTGCCATCATGGCGCGAGCAATGGCAAGCTGCTGCTGTTCCCCTCCGGAGAGATACCCCGCCTGCCGTTTGCTCAGGTTCCTCAACTGTGGGAACTGATTGTACACGGCAATAAGCTCCATTACCTGGTTGCGATCGCTTAAGTACCCACCCGCTTTCAGATTATCCTCCACCGTCAGCTCCTCAAACACCTGCCGTCCCTCTGGCACGAGGGAAACCCCGAGGCGCACCCTAGCGGAAGGTTCCATCCCCTCTATCTCCCGCTCTCGGTACCGGATTTTTCCTCCGAGCGCCGGCTCCAAGCCCGCCAGTGTCCGAAACAAGGTGGATTTCCCCGCCCCGTTGATACCCACGACGGCAAGCACCTCCCCTTCCTCCAAGGAAAAGGAAAGATCCGAGAGCACCCGCAGCTCCCCATATCCGCAGGAGAGGTTCTCTGCGCTAAACATTTTCTCCAAAGACAGCCCTCCTCACCGACGGATGCTGTAAGACATACTCGGGTTCCCCTTCGCACAGGATTTTCCCGAAATCCATCGCATAGACGAAATCGCACAGCCCGCGGATAAACTCCATATTGTGTTCGATGACACATAGCGTCAGGCCGTATTTTTGCTTTACCTGATGCAGCACCCGCAGCAGTCTTCGGCTCTCCTCCTCGTTTAGCCCCGCACAGGGCTCATCTAAAAAGAGCAGTTTTGCCCCAGTCGCGATTGCGCGGCCCAGCTCTACACACCGTTTATCGCCATAGCTTAAATAATTGGCGTTTTGTTCCGCCAGTTTTTCGATTTCAAGGGTCTCCATCAATTCTTTGATGTCGATGTCGTTTTTGCACACATGTTTTGCCAGCATCAGGTGTTCCTTAACGCTGAGTGTTTTAAACAGGCGAATATTCTGAAAAGTACGGGCAATTCCCAGATGCGCATACTCAAAGGGCTGCTTGCGGTATAGGGAAATCTCATTTTTTTGTCCGGGGTAAAAAAAGATTCCACCCCCGTCCGCCGGGAGAAACCCGGTCATCAGGTTGAACAGTGTTGTCTTGCCAGCGCCGTTTCCCCCGATAAGCCCGGTCACTTTCCCCTCTTCGAGATGAAGGGTCACGTCGTCCACCGCTTTGACTCCTCCAAAGGCTTTGGAGAGATGTTCACAGTACAGCAAATCCAAAAAGCTTCAAACCCCTTTCTCCTGCTGGTTTTTGGAGGAACGGTACCAGGCCGCTCCAATGAGCAGGACTCCATAGAGTATCATACGCACTTCGGAAAACATCTGGAACAGCACGGTTGTAAGCTCCAGCCCTCCCGCGGCAAGTACCGTCCCCACAGGGGAGGAAAAGCCTCCGATGATGACCGCAGCAACGCAGTCCATCGAGCGCAGAAAGGTAAAATCCGACGGACTGATAAACCCGTTTTGCCCCGCCATCAGTGCACCTGCAAGCGCCCCAAGCGCGGAGCACAGGATGAGTGCGGTCCGGCGCTGCCCCATCACGTTGATGCCGATGGACTGCGCGGCCTGCATATCACTTTTGACTGCGCGGAATTTTTGGAACATCCAGCCGCCTTCCATCTTCATCAAGAACAGGGCACTGGCCACAAGCAGGCAGACTGTCACAAACGGTTGGGTTTTCTGCGGGATATTGTACAGCCCTGCGGCACTGCCCAGCTCATCGCAGTTTTGGAAAAAGATGCGGATGACCTCCCCCGCGCCGATGGTTGCCATGGAAAAATAATCCCCCTGCAATTTCAATATTGCAAAGCTTAAAAGCCAGGAGATAAGGACTCCCGCAGCCACCGCGCCAAAGATAGCCGCCGCCATGGACACTGGCACGGCCTGGGATTTAAGCGAGCGCAGGATGACGCCCGCTGTGTACGCCCCGATCGCAAGAAATCCCGCCTGGCACAAAATCATCATGTGGGATACCGCGTAGCAGATATACACCCCCAGCGAGGCAATACACATAATACTCACCCGCATGGTCACTGTTTTCGCAAGGCCCTGCATCGGCAGGGTGCTGAGGACAAGGGCACCGCCGAGCAGAAGGAGAAAGAGTATCCGGTTTCGCTTTATCATCTTCCGCCTCCTAGCTGCGCTTTGCCGCGCTGTTTTTTGGGAATATCCCGGAGGGGAAGAAGATGAGCACCGCCATCAAAATCAGGAAGGCGACCGCGTCCTTATACGCGGAGCTCAAGTAGACCGCGCAGAAGGTCTCCGCGAACGCCATCAGGTAGGCGCCGAGCACTGCGCCGCTGATGCTGCCGATTCCGCCCACAACCGCCGCCGCAAACCCCTTCATGCCGATCGTCATCCCCATCAGGGGGTTCATCGAAAACGCGCTTCCATACAAAATCCCTGCACAGCCCGCCAGGGCGGAGCCGAGGAAAAAGACCAGCCCGGTCGGCCGCCGGGTATCGATGCCGCACAGCTGCGCCGCTTCCCGGTTGCTCGCCACCGCACGGATGCCCACGCCGAGTTTCGTATGGCCAAGCAGCAGGTGCAGCGCGACGAGCGCTACGGCTACCAGCGCCACGCACGCGAGCTTGACTCCGGTAAAGGAGACCCCGCCCACCGTGATGACCGTGTTCATCGGGTTTTCCGGAATGACATGGGGCTGCGCCCCAAAAATCAGCATAAAGCCATATTCCAACACAAGGGAAACCCCGACGGCTGCAATCATCATAGTGTCCGCATCGCGCGTCCTGCGGTAAATAAACCGCTCGCAAAGCACCCCGAACCCTCCACACAGCGCCATCGAAAGCAGCAGCGCCGCCGAAACAGGGAGGGAAAACAGCTTCATGCACAAATAGCCGAGATAGGCTCCCATCATCATAATATCCCCATGCGCGAAATTGACCAGGCGCAGCACGCTGAACACCATTGTATACCCGATGGCAACCGCCGCATACAAAGAGCCGAGGGACAATGCGTTAACCAGATGCTGTAATGACTGCATATTAGTCCCCCTCCCCTGTTTTTACGGCAAAACGCACACCGTTTTCGATGCCGTTCAATTCCACTTCTTTGACCGCGTTGTGGGCTTCGTCAAAGAAAAAACTCCCGGTCACGCCGGAAAAAGACTTCATCTGCTCTAAAGCCCGTTCAATCGCCTGCGGATCCTCTCCTGCCTGCTCGATGGCCCAAAAAAGCAGCTTTGCCGTGTCATAGCCGAGCGCGCTGTAGGAACCCGGATAGTATCCGTACCGCTCCTCAAACAGTTTCGCAAACGCCTCAAGCCGATTCTCTCCCGGAGCATAGTGGTTGGTAAAATAGATTTTGCTCAAATACTCTTTTTTCCCCACCAGTTCTTCAAGCGCGCCCGAATCAAAGGAGTCCCCGCTTAAAAACGCGCAGTCCATCCCAAGCTCTCTTGCCTGGCGGATAATCATCCCCGCCTCCGCGTAAAAGCCGGGTAAATAGATGGCGTCCGGTTGTTCGGCTTTGAGTTTTCCCAGCTGGGCGAGGAAATCCGTGTCCCCGGAGGTATAGTACTCCTGCGTGATGATTTTCCCGCCAAGCCATTCAAAATGAGTGCGGAATACCTCGCTCGTCCCCCGGCTGTAGTCGCTTCCCCCATCGGTAAAGACGGCAACCGAGCGGAAACCAAGCTTATCAGCATACTCCGCCATGGCTTTACCCTGTGCGGTGTCCGTATAACAGATGCGAAACATGTGGTTTTCCTGTGTATCCTCTGGTAACAGAGTGTCCGACGTCGCGGAGGGGACCAGGACCGGAACCCCCAAATCGCAGAGCAGCTCGGATTTTACTCCGCCGGAGGTGGAGGGGCCGATAATGGCGATACAGTCCTCCACGTCCACCAGGCGCTGCGCGCATACAGCGGAATCATAGTTCTGGGAACGGTTGTCTGCCTGCTTGATAATGACTTTTTTCCCATTTATCCCTCCCTGTGCGTTTTGTTCCTCCACCGCAAGTAAAATCCCCTCTTGGCAGGCGCGGCCATACTGGGCCAGCATTCCGGAAAGCTCCAGGTTGATTCCAATGCGGATTTCGTCCGCCTTACCGCCGCACCCCTGTAATGGGAGTAACAGGCACAGGCAAAGTATCCCTATCGTAAGCTTTGTAAGCCTTCTCTTCAAAATCATCACCCAGTGCTAACTGTATTCATTTTCAGGACATTCCATGCAAGTCCTCGGAATATCCAGGCGGGTAACCTGAAATTATCTGCATGCTGCCGCAGGTATATTTTTGCAGAGTACAGGTTGGGCAGAGCCGTGCAGTGCTTAACTTTACTCCAAATGTAGATATGTGATCATCCGGTCGTGCCCAAGGATGTCACAAAGCGGTCCCCTTCCCCACCATGACAAAGACGGTAAAGAGCGACATTACGGCAAATCGGCAAAAAAAAATCCCGGTGCGAAATTCGCACCGGGCCAACGGCAAGCAATCCGTATCAGAGCTGTTTGAGCTCTCTGAGGCAATGCGCACAGATGTTCTTACCTTTGTATTGGATCACATCCTGGGCATCATTACAGAAAATGCATGCAGGCTCGTATTTTCTCAGAATAATGTTTTCGTTGTCGACATATATCTCTAACGAATCTTTTTCGTTTATATTGAGCGTACGGCGCAGTTCTGCCGGAACTACGATCCTGCCCAAATTATCTACTGGCCTTACAATTCCTGTTGATTTCATGTTGAATTCCTCTCTTTCCACATAGTAAATCATCTTTTGACATAAATATAGCTTAATTTTCAAAAAATGTCAATAAATGTCTTGCTCAATTTTGAATTTGTTCACATAAAGCCTCGAAATCAGTAATATTCTTCCAGATTTTCCACAATGGGGGTAGGTTATCAATGATGTCTTTCGTCTTTCTGGGAATGATTTTCCTCTCCGTTGTGTTCGGGTTTTTAACCGGGCGCATAGGGGAGGTTTCCAACGCCGCGCTTGACGGGGGAATGCAGGCGGTCACCCTCTGTCTCAAACTAATAGGGGCCATGTGCCTGTGGTCGGGTGTCATGAAAGTCGCCGAGCATTCCGGCCTGACCAAACGGCTTGCCAAGGCCCTTTCCCCACTCCTCAGACTGCTGTTTAAAGGAGTACGGCCGGGATCCAAGGCGGCACAGGCAATTTCCATGAATATGATTGCAAACTTTCTCGGACTTGGCAACGCCGCAACGCCGCTCGGCATTGCGGCGATGAGGGAACTGTCCAAGGATTCCCCGGAACCCGGGATCGCTTCCAACGACATGGTAACCTTTGTGGTGTTAAATACCGCATCCATTCAATTGATTCCCACGACAATTGCGACCCTGCGCCTGGCCCACGGCAGCGCGGCGCCGATGGAGATCATGCCGGCTGTCTGGCTTTGCTCCCTGCTGTCAGTGACCGTCGGCATCGTGATGGCAAAGATACTAAGCAACATGCAGAGAGGAGGAAGCATGCATGCAGCGCGTCACTGATTGCATGATCCCGCTGATTCTCTGCGGGATTTTTCTCTACGGCGCACTGCACGGGGTGAATATTTTTGATGCGTTCCTGGAGGGTGCCAAAGAAGGACTCTCCACTTCCTTCGGTATCCTTCCCGCACTCGTCGCACTCATGACCTGCATTGCCATGTTCAGCGCATCCGGTGCGCTCGACATTTTAACAAACGCCCTGCGCCCGGTCTGCAAAGCCATCGGTTTTCCGCCTGAGACAATTCCGCTCGCCCTGCTGCGCCCGGTCTCGGGCAGCGGCGCGCTCGCCATCTACGAAAATATCCTGAACACCTATGGGCCGGACAGCTTTGTCGGCAGGGTCGCAAGCGTGATGCAGGGCTCGACGGAGACCACCTTTTACACCATCGCCGTGTATTATGGTGCCGTAAAAGTAAAAAAAACCCGCCACACCGTACCCAGTGCCCTGAGCGCCGACTTGACGGGATTTTTGATGAGTGTGGTAGCCGTCCGGCTGTTTTTGCTTTAAAGACAGGCAGTGACATCCGAAAGTCTGTCAAAAATCCAGGTCGGATGGATTTCACCCGCCTGTTCCATCTCCCTTGTCGTCACCCCGGTCAGCACCAGGATGCTCGCGACGCCGTGTTTTGCCCCGATTGCAATATCCGTCTGGAGCCTGTCGCCGACAAAAACGATTTCCTGCTCACTGACATTCTTTTTGTGCTTGACCATCTCAATGGTCTCCCGGTAGGGCTTTCCCACATATCTCGGCTGTGCCCCTCCGGTGGAAACTGCAATCATGGCTACAAATGAACCGCAATCCGGTATCGGGCCGTCCGCGGTCGGGCAATTTTCATCCGGGTGGGTACAGAGATATTCTGCATCGGAGCGGATAAAGGTGCACATTCGCTCAACTTTCCGGTAGGTCAGCTCCTTGTCAAAGGTAAGTACCACAAGATCCGGCTGTTCTTCCGTTAATGGAATTCCGGCCTGTTCAAATTGAGCATAGGTTTCCCCGGTTGCACACAGGTAGACTGTTTTACCCGGGCGTTCCCGCTTTAAAAAGTCAATCATCACATCCGCAGAGGTGGCGATATCCTCAACAGTTGCATCAATTCCCATCGCCCGAAGTTGTTCTACATACCGCGTGGTGCTGGTAGAGGAGTTGTTGGTAAAAAAGAGGTAATCCTTTCCCGCCTCCCGTACTTTCTTTAAAAAGTCGAGAGAACCTCCAAACGGCTTGCCGTCCAGGTAAAAGGTTCCGTCCAAGTCCAGGACAAACAGTTTTTTGTCCTTAAGGCGATGTTCTGTCATTCGGTCTCCTCCCCAATCTTCTGTAAAGGATTATTCGCATCAGTTCTTTTCTCAAAATATGTCCGAAAGTAGGTGTCCGAGACGTCGCTGATATAAAAGGACAGCTCGGCAATTGTCCGGTCCGTCTTCCCCTCCAGCCACTCCAAATAGGTCTGATAACACCCGGCGCTGAAAAAGCGAAAGGCAAATTCCAGCCTGTCCTGGGAAAAGCTGTCCGGTATCATGTAGTTTTGATGGACTCTCTCCCGGTAAAAATTCTCCAGCAGATTCTGGCACAGGCTGAAAAACCGGGTGTATTGCCTGTTTTTCAGAAAATAGAGAATTGCCAAACGGTTGTCTGTCAAAAAGGACAGGATTTCCTGGATCACCGCCTGTGGATCCGCGTCTTCCCGCAGCCTGTCAATCTTCGTTTTCACTTTAGACACATAATCCTGCTCGATTTCCTCAAACAGCGCAAAAATGTCCGCATAATGCTGGTAGAAGGTGGAACGGTTAATATCCGCCAGATCGCACATCTCGGCCACCGTTATTTTATTTAGGGCTTTTTTCCTGGAAATGGAATAAAAAGCTTCCATGATCCGCTCCTTCGTTTTCCTCACGCGCCTGTCCATATCTTTCCTCCTTTTCCCGACAATTTCGGGATTCTGTTGGTTATTCAACACGCTTTTCAGATTGCCGATAGTATTTTTTCTCCAAACCTTTATAATGTTAATTAGTTAACAATTCACACAATCACAACATGGTTTGTTATGAAAAACTATATGGATTTGACCGGCAGAGTCGCCATTGTCACCGGCGCATCCTCCGGCCTGGGGTATGAATACAGCAAAGCCCTGGCGGAAAACGGTGCGACGGTCGCCGCATTTGCCAGAAGAATCGAGGCTAGGCCACCCCAGCGACATAGACAATCTACAGCTGGCTCATTGGGCCTGCAATCGTCAGAAATCGGACAAGATATTTCGGAGTGCTGCACAGGCGCAACAAGAAGAAATTATCTCGAACCGAATGCTTCCTCAGTCATGCGATTGGACGGCGTACCGTGGAAAGTAGGGGGGCATACCTCCCTCCCCCTGGGTGGTGCTGAGCTTAAACGAAATTGAGGCAGCCGGCGGAAAATGCCTGCCTGTTCAGTGCGACGTTAGCGTGGAGCAGCAGGTTATTGACAGCGTAAAAAAGGTTGGGGATACCTTTGGCAAAATCGATATTCTTGTCAACAATGCGGGCATGATCGCCTACTGTCCGACCACTGAGTTAAAGCTAGAGGACTGGCAGAAGGTCGTCGACGTCAGCCTGACCGGGTACTTTTTGATGAGCCGGGAATGCGCCAAGTACATGATCAAACAAAACTACGGCAGAATCATCAACACGGGTTCCATGTTCGGCCATATCTGCGGAAAAGACCACCCAATTTTGGTCTACAACGCTACAAAAGGCGCGGTTCCAAACTTCTCCCGCAGCCTGGCACAGGAGTGGGCGAAGTACAACATCACCGTCAACGCCATCGGTCCGGGGCAGTTCCCCTCCGAGATGATGGTATTCGACGAGGCGACGCTCGAATACTTAAAGCAGCGCTGCCCGATTGCACGCCCCGGAAAAATCGAAGAGCTTTGCGGACAGCTCCTGCTCTTTGCATCCGAGTCAAGCTCCTATACCACAGGCCAGACGATCTACATCGACGGAGGCTGGACCTGCGTCTGATTGCAGATAACCAAAAACATCGTAAGTTTGCAGCCGAGGTGCACATTGCACTGCGGCTGCTTTTTTACATCCCCCGCACTTGCGTTTGCCGGAGTACGAAGACTCCACGCGTACCGTTAAAAATAATCGGAGAAGTACGGCTTTTCAACCGGAATCAGGCGTTCGAGCAGATGCACCATATAGTATTCCGTTTTCAGCCGTGCGTGGTCGTAGAGAAAAGTCGGTCGTTTGTAACCCATCAGCATGGCGGTTAAGGTCTGGATGTTGAGCTCCACGACGTTAATCGACTCGTTGTCCTCCACCCGTTCGCACACGACCTCCTCGTCTTCCCAGTAAACAAGGAAGTTGCCGTTGTTCCAGGGCACGACGGGATCGTCCACCTTAAAGTGAAATCGGAAATCCTTTTGCAGCATCTGAAACGGATACCGCATCAGAAATTCGCGTACATCTACAATCCGCGCCATGATATACGGCTCGATGGTCTCGGCGATTTCACTGTCGTCGAACAAAAAAGCCATTGGCTCGCCGGTATAGTTGAAGCCCTTCACCTGTTCAACCATGGAAAAATGCGCACTGATGTAATTCCACAGCCCGTAGTTTGCCTCATTGTTTAGGTAGACCAGCTCCTTGATGTAGAAAATCTCGTTTTCAATATAGTACACGACATAGCCGAGCGGCTTGTGCTTTTCATTGTAGTAAACCGCGGCAATCATGTCCTCGTTGTCCCAGCGCCAATATTCCTCCCATTCGAGTTCCCCGCGGATGAGCGCGCCGTGCCGCTGCATCGCAAAATACTGGTGTACATTTTTTAAATCCTCATCCTCCAGGCTGACGCGTTTGACCATCCCCGGTACCGGGCGCAGCTTTGGAAGCTGAGTGTCCTTGATGGTATAGGTGATTTTATCCGAGACGAGCTCCCAGCCCTGTTTGCGGTAAAACGGGATGGAGTAGGGGTATAAAAAGGAAATACTCTGTCCCTGCTCCCGCATGTGGTGCAGTGCGTGCTTCATCAGCGAATGGATGAGCCCCCTGCCTGCGTATTCGGGATAGGTCGCAACACCGGTCACGCCGCCCATTTCATAGATTTCGTCGTAGATATTGACCCGCATCGGGTAGACGACCACCATCGATGCAAGGCTCCCCTTATAAAACCAGCCGAGCACATAGGCGGAGCGCAAAATCGGAGTCTTGGCATATTTGATTTCCTCGTCCTCCCAGCCGCTTTTGACAAGCTCGTCGCTCGTCACCTGGAAGGCATAGCGCAGCAGGTCGTTGAACTGCTCCAAATCCGCCTCGGTCAGCTCCCGCATCAGGAAGTCACCGCTCTTTTTGATATATGTTTCGTTTTCCATTCATCCCATCCTCACACAGTCATTCCTCTGATTCGGTTTCTTCTTCTTCCAGATGGGTAAGTCCCCATTCCCGGCAATACAAACTCCACAGCTTTGCTTTACGTCCGGTTTCCCACGGTATATACCCGTTGTGCCTGTGCCATCTCGTTTGCCCCCAATCCGGTGCCAAGTATTTCCCTTCAATTGTTTCATCGTCTCTCCCAAAAATCCTTTGGCATTCCCTATTTCTATTTCCAGCTGCCCTGTATTTCTTTCTTCCTGTCCATACAGAAATCTATTCTGTTTCTTTCGTCAGCCGCAGTTGGGTAACGGTATTTTTTCTACGAATGGTTTTTCCCCCAACTCCCCAGCTTTCCCGGTGTACACAAGGCGGGCCCGCCGTCATCCGGCTTTTCACCCTGGTAAGGTCATAAAGTGAAAAACCGTTTTTGAGCAGAAACGCAACAGGCAAGCTGTCATTGAGATTTGGCTTGCTGCCGTATGGCAGGTCATAAACATCAGGATAAGTACGCCTTGCGGTTATTATAGCATACCATGTGGATGAAAAAAAGCGAAGTGCGGGCGGCATTCTGTCTAAATTTATGCCTTGGGACAGATATTTTTTTGCTTTTCCGGCATCCGGATAATACAATATTTTCCAGATTTCAACGATCTCTCTGTGGAAAAGTCAAAAACTTCCGCAGATTTTTCTGTTTCGCCTGCCACAGTTCTGCGAAATATTTCACAGGACAAGCCTAGAATATAAGTTGTATCCTCCCGCCGTTTCCTGTGGGCGGGGA
The DNA here is from genome assembly GCA_900543705.1 of uncultured Oscillospiraceae bacterium. Lineage (GTDB taxonomy): Bacteria > Bacillota > Clostridia > Oscillospirales > Ruminococcaceae > Pseudoruminococcus_B. Next base: position 4,143 of record UQSL01000043.1, on the reverse strand, counting down.
TAACTTCGAATGACTGGCGGTGACATAATGAAAAATCGGACCATGACCTCCACCGAGAGGTTCAAAGAGCAGCTTTCCGCCTTTTTATCACGGAATAAAGAGCTGCTTGAAACCATCAAAAATTTTCTTTTCGGGCTGATCGCCTCGCGCGCGGCGATGTTTTCCGCGATTGCCCCCTTCGGCGTTGCCTATCTTGCGGCCTGTCCCTCCTCTTCTTTGCTTGGGACAACGGCTGGCGTCATCCTCGGCTATTTCCTCCCCTTTGGGGAAATCAACGCCATGAAGTACATAGCGGCCTGTGTCCTTGTCTTTGGAATACGCTACTTTCTCTCAGACAGGGCGGCCTGCACCCGGTGGATGATTTATCCATCCCTGCTCTCCGGAGGATGCGCGCTCGCGACCGGGCTGATGATAAACTTTTTGTTCCCGCAGGGTATCTTCGGAATCGTGATGACCCTGGCGGAAGCGGTTTTATGTGCGGCCACCGCCTTTTTCTTCAGCCGCACGCTCCTGATTCAAGATCGCATACGCTCAAATTCCGGAGTTCTGCCTACAGATTATGCCTGCGCGGTCATTTCCCTGTGCCTGCTTGCGATGAGCCTGTCCCAGTTTAAAATCGGAAGCTTTTCCATCGGGCGCGCTTTGCTCGTTTTGCTAATCCTGTTCCTCGGCTATACCAGAGGGCAAAATACCTCTGGGATTGTCGGGATGGCGGTTGGACTTTCCCTTGCACTGGTGGATTCCAGCCAGTTCTACCTGCTCGGTTCCTTTGGGCTCGGCGGGATGCTCGCGGGCATCTTCTCGGTATTTGGCAAATTCGGCTGCGCAGCAATCTTTATCATTGCCAATGCTGTGTGCGCGCTCATCTCCCCCTCTCTTTCCGTTGCCCTTCCCGGAATGTATGAGGTCTTTGCTGCGACCGCAGTTTTCATGTTACTGCCCTCCTCCCTGCTCAACCGTTGTGCACAACCGCAAAGCCTGACAAGGAGTGCTCCGGAACAGGACGGATTTAAAAATGCCGTCTCCGCCCGGCTGAAATTTGCCTCCAAGGCAATTGATGATATCTCCCGTACCGTAGATGAGGTGTCCTCTAAGCTCGATAAAATTGCGGCGTCCGATTTATCCGAAGTGTTTACGCGTTCCTGTGAATCCGTCTGTTCCCACTGTGGGCTTAAAATGTTCTGCTGGCAGACGGCTTATACCCAGACCATGGATGCGCTCAACCATATTACCCCCGCCTTAAAACAAAATAAGCAGCTCAAAAAAGAGGACATGCCCCAGTATTTCTCCGACAAATGTTGTAAGCTTACCCAGTTCATTGACGAAATCAACCACAACTACACCGATTACCTCGCCTATGAAGGGGCGACCAGGCGAGTTATCGAGATGCGCTCCATCCTGGTTGATCAATTTGGAGGTATCTCACGGATGCTCTCCTCGCTTGCCTCAGAAATCGGCGAATTCAGAGGATATGACCCGAAAGCGGCCCAGGCGGTGGAAGATGCGTTTGAACAGGCAGAGCTGTTTCCGGACAGCGTGACCGCGTGCATCGACCACTTTGGCAAGATGACAGTGGAACTGCTCTTTTCCGTATCCAACTATCGGGAGGAAAATTTAAACGAGATGTCCTTGCTCCTCTCCGAAATCTGTAGCAGGACCTTCGATTTTCCAAGTGTCACCGTCCTTTCCGATACCGTCAAGCTCAGCTTTTTTGAAAAGGCCCGCTATTCGATGCTCTTTGGGGTCTACCAGATCACCCATTCCGGCATGAAAGTCTGCGGAGACTGCTATGACTGTTTCCTCGATTCCAAAGGCAACGCCCATATGATTTTGAGCGATGGCATGGGAAGCGGCGGCCGGGCCGCCGTGGATTCCTCCATGGCAAGCTCACTGACCTCCCAGCTCATCCAGGCGGGATTTGACTATGATACCGCGCTGAACATCGTCAATTCCTCCCTGCTGGTCAAGTCAGGGGAGGAAACGCTTGCCACATTGGACATCACGACCTTTGATTTATTTACCGGTAAGACTCAATTTCTCAAGGCCGGGGCTGCGCCCACCTTCGTCAAGCGCGCCGGCCATATCGGGCGCATCGAATCGGAATCCATGCCGGTCGGTATTCTGCGCGGCGCGAAGTTTGATCACAACTCCTTAACCCTGAGCGCAGGCGATCTTGTCGTGATGGTATCCGACGGCGTCACGGCAACGGGCAGTGACTGGGTGCTCTCGGAAATCGAGCTGTTTAGTGAAAAACTCGGCCCGCAGGCACTCGCCAAACAGATTGCGTCGGAGGCAAAGCGCAGGCGCATCGATGGACATGAGGACGATATCACCGTTTTAGTCGGCACCGTGCGAAAAGGCGTTTAGCCATCCGGTCCCTGTTTTACTCTCCACTTTTCAGGTGAAACCTGTCAAATTCCTTCTCTGTATTTTTGTAGCACAGCACCCCAACTGTTTCCGCAGAACCAAAAAAGCACAGCCTCCGGGACTCACTTCAAAAAATGGAAAAAAGTTTGTCCACAACCTTAGCGGGCATCGGATTTTGTCAGCAAAATCCAGGCAAGAAAATACCATCCGAAAAGGAAACGCTTTTTCGGATGGTATTTTGATGAATTCGTAAAGCACCTTTGTTTATGTGACAAATATATTGGAATTGGTCTGCGAATTGTTTTTCTATTTAAAATAATGGAATATTCTCTTTATCTGTTATAGACTTACTATATAATCCCAAGAAGTCTTTTTTCTCCCAACCATTATCAAGCCAAAATTTTCCCCCGTCCATTGCTCTAAAATACATTCAATCAAATCTGGTAATTTCCTCTTCCTTCAATGCGTTCACTGCCATTTCGACTAATGTGGATGCTATTCCACGCCTTCTGTATTCTGGTAGAACGACCGTATGATAAATATATCCTCTTCTTCCTTTATGCCCCACATAATTGATTATCCTCAGATGCCACAAAATTAGTATCTGGATTTCTCCTCAAAAAGCAAGAAATCCCCTCCTTAGAATCGTCCAAGCTGCGCAGCCCCATGTTAGATGTATTTTTCCAGATGGCAAAAAGACTTTGTTATCTTTCTTGCAACTGGCACAAAAGGGAGACATCTTCTTTGCGAAGTGTCTCCCTTTGCCTGTGCATTTTGGTTTTGTTATCTTCATGTCTTTTTGAGTTGTAATGAGGTTCGAAACGACTGCGAAGTTTTGAACAAAGGAATGACCGTTTGTTTATCCCCTGGGTGAAGGATAAAACCAAGGAAAGAATCTTTCTTCCACTGGCTTTATCATATCACAAACCCGATTCTTTGGCAATTTATATAAGAAAGTTTCTTAAAATTCTACACTCATCCTTTTATAAGATAAATAAAAAGCATTTTTTAGAAGATTCTTTACTAATTATTATGGAGTTTTCTCTGTTTTCCTTTTATTTTTATTGTTTTACGCTGATTATTTTAAAAATTTATCTATTATTACCATTTAATCCTCCAAAAGATCCGCTTGTGGAGCAAGGCGCTGTCTGCGCGCAGAACGCCGGCGATTATTTTTTGCGGCCAATGCAGCGACAGAGATCAAGAACGAACGGGGATTGCTCTGCCAATCGATTTCTCATTTCATCTCGCACAAAGAACGTCTGCTGATACAAATCCTCTGCGCCGGCCGGACTGCCGGTCATCCGAATACAAAACCGATAGAGCTCCGCTCCATTGTTTTCTCAATCTCTCTGTCTAATTTGTAATCTTAAATTTTATATTTCGAATAGTATAAAAAATACCCGGAGAAATACTCCGGGTATGCAGGCGTACATGTTCTATTTTTCTCGACGGGTACCAAAGCCCATATCCCGCAAAAGGTTGGCGAGCAGGAGGAGGCGCTCTAAGTAGCTCATCGTCACTTAAAAGCGCCTGCGTAAACAACTGTATGCCCTCGTCAATTTTCTCATTTTCCGTGCAAACCTCAACGGGTCATCGCATTCCCCTGCAACCCTACCCGGTCAAGTGCCGGATGCTGTGGGTCGTATAGCTTTTCAAAGCGGTATGCGCTCTGAAAATGCTGTTTTGCCTTACAGATAAGAATCCCCAGATTGATAACCTGGACTATACCCGAAAAAACGGACAGTGAAAAAAGACACCTTCTGTTGTAGAATA
>UQSL01000042.1 GCA_900543705.1 uncultured Oscillospiraceae bacterium | reverse complement strand
ATTCCTTTTTTGCGTTTGTTTTCCATTTCCTTTGTCCCCTTTCCTTTCCATTATAACGAATGTTTTTCTGTCCATCAATTCGGGAAAGGGGGCATTCCATTATAACGAATGTTTTTCTGTCCATCAATTCGGGAAAGGGGGCAAGGGTGAGCTTCCCCGGTTTCTGTCCTATGCGGAAAAGGGAGTTTTCGCCGACTTGACCCCACTCACGGAGAAAACGGGTTTTTCCAGGGAAAAATATGACCAGAATGCTTTACAATATGGACAGATCAATGGAAAGCAGCGTTTTCTTCCATTAGGCATTACCGTGTCTTTTTGTGTAACGACGAAGTCGTTGAGTGAACAGTACGGCCTTGCGGCAATAGGAGAAAAACTGAGCTATCAGAATTATTTTGATCTCCTTGAACCAACGGGCACAAGGGGAGACGTTTTTTGGTTTTCTGAAGTCAGTTCTTTTTTGTATCCATTAGCAACGAGTTTTATCGATACGGAGAATCTGGAAAGCCATTTTGATAGTGAGAAGTTCCGTACAGCATTGCAAAACCTGGAAACTGTGAAAAAAGAAGAGGATGCCTACTTCAAAGCATGTCAAGATGGAGAAGAATATACAACGGATTTCGAAATGCTCCACCTAAAAAAACTGCTTTTTGGCCACAGTTTCTATCAAGGGGCAAGGGAATTGCAGACGGCGATTGAGAATTTTCAAAAACATTCTCCAGAACGGGAAGAATTTGAAATTTATCCAATGCGGGATTTTTCCGATGAAAACAGCTTTACCAGCCATATAATGCAGATGGTTGCCGTCAACGAAACCTGTAAGGATAAGCAAAAGGCATGGAAGTTTGTGGAGTATCTGCTTTCGGATTCTGTCCAGTCCACAATGGGGGAGAGCAATATCCTAATCTATGGCGAACCAGTCAATCTGGATGCCAGGCGTCAAAATAAGGAACTGTGGGAAAAGTTTGCAGAAAATGACCCCGCGTTGCTGAATTTTATCGGAAAGTATTATGAGATGTTAGACCATACGACAGGATGCGGTACTATTACCTATAATATGGAATATTTTAATCAGGTGTTCGCCCCTTATTATGAGGACTATGAAAAGGGAAGAATAACATTGGAGGAATTTTGCAGACAGTTAGATAATAAAACCGGTATTTTTCTAAAAGAAAATGCTTAGTTGGCAAGTAGGAAAATTATCTTCTGGAGGACAACTGCTCTCTGGAAGATATTTTTTTGTATCCATTCCTTTTACCGTTAGGAATGGATCCGTTACAAGATAGAAAATTAACTTTAACGTGAAGCTCAAGGATTTATTTTTTCTCTTTACATCAAACATTGGTTATTGTAAAATACAAAGAGAGAAAACAAGGGAGTGATTGTGATGTCTCTGAAATACAAACGGATCCTGATTAAGCTCAGCGGGGAAGTGCTCGCGGGTGAGAAAAAGTTTGGGCTCGATTTCGATGTGATTTTGAATATTTGCAAATACATTAAAGAGTGCTCCGAGCTCGGTGTGGAAATCGGCATTGTTGTGGGCGGCGGCAATTTCTGGAGAGGCCGCTCCAGCGGGAAGATGGATCGGACCAGAGCCGACCATATTGGAATGCTCGGTACGGTCATGAATGCGCTTGCCTTGGGCGACGCACTCGAGCAGCTTGATGTTCCGGTCCGCGTACAGACGGCTATTGCGATGCAGCAGGTCGCAGAACCATATATCCGCAACCGTGCGGTACGCCATCTGGAAAAAGGGCGCGTCGTCATCTTTGGCTGCGGAACCGGCAACCCGTTTTTCTCGACCGATACGGCTTCTGCCCTTCGCGCGGCGGAAATCGACGCGGATATTATCTTTAAAGCGACGATGGTCGACGGCGTCTATGACAAAGATCCGCATAAATATGCGGATGCAGTCAAGTACGATGAGCTGTCTTTCAGCGAGGTCCTCAACAAGGAACTAGCCGTCATGGACAGTACGGCGGCTTCCATGTGCAGGGACAACAATCTTCCCATTTTGGTGTTCAATATCGAACAGCCGGAAAACCTTGTCCAAGCTGTGAAAGGGGAGTCTATCGGGACTCTCGTAAAATAATCGAGATACAGGAGGAATACCCCCATGAAGGAACAGTACAAACCATTTGAAGAGAAAATGCAAAAGAGTGTAAACGCTCTGGAGAAGGAACTCGCTACCATCCGCGCGGGCCGCGCGAACCCTGCGGTTCTCGATAAAGTCGTTGTGGATTACTACGGTGCTCCAACCCCCATCAACCAGATGGCGGCAGTCTCGGTTTCGGACGCACGGATTCTGGTGATCCAGCCGTGGGACATGTCCTCCCTCAAGGCGATTGAAAAGGCAATTCTGGCGTCCGACATCGGCATCAATCCAACCAATGACGGCCGTGTCATCCGTATCGCATTCCCGCAGCTGACAGAAGAGCGCAGAAAAGAACTGACTAAGCAGATTTCCAAATATGGGGAAGAAGGCAAGGTTGCCATTCGCTCCATTCGCCGGGATGGCATCGATAAGTTCAAGACGATGAAAAAGAACTCAGAAATCACAGAAGACGATTTGAAAGAGGCAGAGAAGGATTTCCAGAACCTGACTGACAAGTACTGCAAGCTGGTCGACGAGGTCATCGCGAAGAAACAGAAAGAGATTATGGAAATCTAAGGATTTCAAAAGGATAAGCGCAGCCCGGCGGAGGATTCCGGTTTGGGCTGCGCTTGCAATACGTTCTGGGGAGGCACGGGCAGATGGGCCGTGAACTAAAGAAAAATCAGGGCGTGCCGCGCCATATCGGCATTATCATGGACGGAAACGGGCGCTGGGCCAAACAGCGCGGCCTGCCGAGAACGGCCGGCCACAAGGTCGGCGCCGACACGTTTCAGAAAATTACGAATTACTGCGCGAAAATCGGAGTAGAACTACTGACGGTGTATGCCTTTTCCACGGAAAACTGGTCAAGGCCGCAGCAGGAAGTCGACACGATTATGGATTTACTGCGCAGTTATCTGAAAAATTCCTTTCAGCAGACAAGAAAAGATATTATTGTGCGCTTTATCGGCGACCGTACACCGCTGGCGGAGGACATTCGCCGCCTGATGGCGGATGCGGAAAATCGCACCAGGGATTCCAAGGGAATGATTATAAACGTCGCCGACAACTACGGCGGGCGTGCGGAAATCGTCATGGCGGCGCGTACCCTGGCGGAGCGCACGGCGAGAGGAGAGCTCTCCCCGGATGAAATTGATGAGGAACTCTTTTCTTCCTGCCTGTACACAGGCGGGCAGCCCGACCCGGATATGATTATCCGTCCGAGCGGGGAACACCGCATTTCCAATTTCCTGACCTGGCAGTGCGCGTACTCGGAATTTATCGACATGAATGTGCTTTGGCCGGATTTCAAAGAGAAACATCTCGATGCAGCAATTGAGGAATATCAGGGCCGAAACAGAAGATTTGGGGGAATTTAAGGGCATGAAGCAGCGTATCATCACAGCGGCGGTTCTGGTTCTCATCTTGTTTGCCGCCCTGTTTTTTTACTATACGCCGGTATTTAACGTCATTGTCAGTATCATCTGCATGATGGCGAGCTATGAGATTCTGCATGCCTATGGTCTGCTGAAAAACCTACCCCTCTCCATCGTTAATTTCACCTTCTCTGCGCTGGTTCCCTTCTTCATGACGCCGGTGTTCAGCCGGTATGTCATGCCGATTACTTTTGTCTATGTGCTCGCGCAGTTTATCGTGGTGATTGCCAATTCCAAGCAGGTGCAGGTGTCCCAGGTGTCAACGATGTTTTTTACCACCTTTGTGGCGTCCTTTGCTTTCAGCACGATCGCCTATATGAAGGTCGTGCATCCGCAGCACAGCATGTTCTATTGCTTTATCATGTTTATTGCGGCATGGATTACCGACACCGGCGCTTACTTTACCGGTAGGTTTTTCGGCAAGCACAAGATGGCGCCCTACATCAGTCCGCATAAGACCTGGGAAGGTGCTGTCGGCGGCGTGTTGTTCAGCACCATCGGTGCAGTAGTTGCGGGCTTTATCTATCAGGCGATTGCCGGTTTTACCGGAGGAGGCACTGTGGACATAAACTTTCTGCTGCTCGCGGCCACCGGCTTGACCGCTTCGATTATCGGGGAACTGGGCGATTTGTCCGCTTCCTGCATCAAACGGCAGTGCGGGATTAAGGATTTCGGCTCCATCATGCCGGGACACGGGGGGATCCTCGACCGGTTCGACAGCCTGATGTTTGTGGCCCCCTATGTCTTTTTGGTGGTAAAATACTTTCCGATTGCAGCCTAAATGGTGTATAATGGCGTAGGGGCCTTGGTTGGCGCTGGCTTCTGCGACATTCTTTGATTTTGGATGAACAGACAACCTGAACGCAACATATTGCCGCCGGGTTGTCTGAAACTTTACTGGTGTGAGAGATTAGGCTTATGAAACAACTTGTAATTTTGGGTTCGACCGGCTCGATTGGGACGCAGGCGCTCGATGTGGTGCGAAAGCATGGCTTTCGGGTGGCTGGGCTGTCCGCGTACTCGAATGTGAAGCTAGTGGAACAGCAGGCAAGGGAGTTTTCCCCGTCTGCCGTCTGCATGGTGGAGGAGAGGGCAGCGCTTGACTTGAAACAGCGGCTTGCGGATACGGACATTCGCGTGCTGAGCGGGGAACAGGGCCTTTGTGAGCTCGCTCAGCTTGCACAGGCTGATATTGTGCTCAATTCCGTTATCGGCATAGTGGGGCTTCGCCCGACCCTTGCCGCGCTAAAGGCAAAAAAGGAGCTGGCGCTTGCCAATAAGGAGACGCTCGTCGCAGGCGGAAAGCTTGTTATGGATACCGCCAGAATAAACGGCGTAAAAATTTTACCGGTTGACAGTGAGCATTCTGCGATATTCCAGTCGCTGGGCGGGTATAATTCCATTAACCGTGTGAATAAAATCATACTGACTGCATCGGGTGGCCCATTTTTCGGCTATACTCCGGAGCAACTTTCCAAGGTCAGAAAAGAGGATGCGCTCAAGCATCCGAACTGGGATATGGGCGCGAAGATCACCATCGACTCCGCGAGCATGATGAACAAAGGGCTTGAGCTCATAGAGGCGGTCTGGCTGTTCGGCGTGCGCCCGGAGCAGATTGAGATTGTTGTCCACAGGGAAAGCGTCGTACACTCTCTGGTGGAGTTCGAGGATTACTCGGTCATCGGACAGCTCGGCGTTCCGGACATGAAAATCCCGATCCAATACGCGCTGACCTATCCTCACCGGACTACCTGCCCGGTCGGGCGGCTGAGCCTGACGGAGTATGGCTCTCTCACCTTTTATCCACCGGATGAAAAGACTTTCCCGCTGATAAAGACCTGCCGGGAGGCTGTCTCAAGAGGCGGGCTGTACCCCTGTGCGGCAAATGGGGCAAATGAGGAGGCAGTACGCCTGTTTTTGCAGGACAAAATTAGCTTTGTCGATATTTTCACTCTGGTAGACGAGGCCATGAGGCGGCAAAAACCGGCGGAGGAGTATACCCTGGAGGAGGTCCTGGAAGCGGATCGGTCGGCGCGCGAATATGTGCGCGCCCATGCGGCAAAAAAATCCTGACAGATGGGTTGTGAAGGTACCTTTGAATACATTACTTACAATTTTAATCACAGTACTGGTGTTCGGCATCCTGATTTTCATTCATGAGCTCGGCCACTTCCTCGTGGCAAAGGCCATGGGAATCAGGGTCAACGAGTTTGCGCTCGGCATGGGGCCGAAGCTGATAAGCTTTGGCAAGGGGGAGACGAAATACTCCCTGCGCCTGTTTCCCATTGGCGGCTTTTGCGCGATGGAGGGAGAGGATGAAACGAGTTCAGACAACCGCGCGTTTTGCAACAAGCCCGTGTGGAGGCGGCTTTTGGTAACCGTTGCAGGCGCGTTCATGAACTTGTTGCTCGGCTTTATCCTGTTGATTATCCTCGTGTCCACGATGAACCTGGTGGGAACAACGACAATCGCTAAGTTCAACGACGGGGCAGTCAGTAATCAAGATCTCCAAGTCGGGGATGAGATCGTCTCCATCAACGGTTCCCATGTGTTTATCGACAACGACATTGTCTATGGGCTGCTTCGGGATAGGGACGGCGTTGTCGACATGGTTGTCAAGAGGAACGGGGAGAAGGTTAAGCTGACAAATGTTACCTTCCAGACCGAGGATTTGGGAGACGGCGTGACCGGGACGAATATCGACTTTAAAGTCTATAGCGCGGAAAAGACCTTTTTCGGAGTCATCAAGCAGTCCGCCTGCTGGACGTTATCCGTTGTCAAGCTGGTATGGAGTTCCCTCATCGACCTGATTACCGGTCAGTATGGATTAAATCAGCTCTCCGGGCCGGTGGGTGTTGCATCCGCCATCGGGGAGGCGTCTTCCATGGGGCTGCGTTCTCTGCTGCTGCTCGTGGTGTTTATCACCGTCAACTTAGGTGTGTTCAACCTTCTGCCGATTCCGGCACTCGACGGCGGGCGGCTGCTGTTTTTGATTATCGAGGGAATCCGGAGAAAGCCGGTCAAACACGAGGCTTATGTGCATATGGTGGGTTTTGCCCTGCTGATTTTGCTGATGGTAGTCGTTTCGTTCAATGATATTGTCAAGCTCTTCCGGTGACGGAAGCTTCAAATGGAGAAAATAGAATATGACGCGTAGAAAAACAAGAGAAGTGAAAATCGGGAACGTCACGATCGGCGGGAATCACGGTATTGCCATCCAGTCGATGCTCAGTGTCCCGGCGCTCGATATACAGGGCAACGTAGAGCAGGCGAAGCGATTGGAAGAAGCGGGCTGCCAAATACTCCGCGTTGCCGTACCGGAGATGGGAGCAGTGAAGACTGTCGAGGCGATCAAAAGTGCGGTGAGCATCCCGCTTGTCGCGGATATCCACTTTGATTACCGCCTGGCACTCGAATCCGCAGCGGCGGGTGTGGATAAAATCCGCATCAACCCCGGCAACATTGGGGACGACGCGAGAGTCAAGCAGGTGGTGGATACCTGCCTACATAAGGGAATCCCCATCCGCATCGGAGTCAACTCCGGCTCGGTGGAAAAACAGATTCTGGCGAAGTACGGCAAACCCTGTGCTGAGGCCATGGTCGAGAGCGCAATGTACCATGTCCGCCTGCTTGAAAAGTTTGACTTTACCGATATCGTCATCTCCATCAAATCCTCCAATGTCGGTGAGATGATCGAGGCTTACCGCCTGATGGCGCAGCGGTGCGAGTATCCGCTGCATTTAGGTGTGACCGAAGCGGGAACTGAACGCATGGGAATCCTCAAGTCCGCGGTAGGACTGGGTTCGCTGCTGCTCGATGGCATTGGGGATACCATCCGCGTCTCCCTGACCGCAGACCCGGTGCGGGAAGTCTATGCCGCGCAGGATATTTTAAAGAGCATTGGGATGTACCCCAAGGGTGTGGAACTGGTTTCCTGCCCAACTTGCGGGAGAACCAAGGTGAATTTAATTTCCCTGGCAAACCAGGTAGAGGAACGCCTGAGGAATGTGGACAAGCATATCAAAGTCGCAGTCATGGGTTGTGTCGTCAACGGCCCGGGCGAGGCGAGGGAAGCGGATATCGGCATTGCCGGCGGAAACGGGGAAGGGCTTTTATTTAAGAAAGGCCAGGTTCTCCGCAAGGTGCCGGAGGAAAGGCTGCTCGATGAACTGATGATGGAAATAGAAAAGTTATAAGGCGGGGATACTCTTTGCACAAAAAAGATTTTTTGGAGCTGTTCGGCGTATACCTCGACTCCCAGGAGCTAAGCTCCTGCGCGGAGGGCGCGCAGATACTATCGATTACATATGAACAGGAAAACGGGAAAATGGAAGTTGTAGCCGTGTTCCCATCCCTGCTTGAAAAGGAAAAGCTCAAGCAGCTCGAGCGCATGTTATCCGGCGCGCTCGGTATCTCCGTGCTGCGCATTTTTCCGAAATACCGGCCCGACCAGCTCTGTGAAGGGTATTTCAGCGAGGTGTTCTGTGAGCTAAAAGACCGCAATAAAATCGTGAACGGATTCTTGGAGGACGCGTCGATTACCCTTAACGGGGACACGGTGACCATCGGGCTTTCCCACGGCGGCTATGAGATTTTGACCCAGCACGGCTGTGACCGGGAAATCGAGGCGATTTTGCGTGAGGAATTCAGCACCAATGTCTCCGTCTCTTTTGACGGGGTACGTGCGCTCAACCCGGATGAGGAAAAGTACAAGGAGATTCTTTCCTCTGCGCCAAAAGCAGAGCCTCCGGTCGTGGTTTCTTCCCCGGTTTCAAAGGTGAAGCCTTCCAAGCGGGAAAGTAAGATTGGCAAAATCATGTTCGATATCAGCGATTTGCCGTTTGAGCCGGATTCCCTGTCCGTACTGACCGGCCGCTCAATCAAAGAAAAACCGACCCCGTTGTCCCTGATAAACGAGATGAGCGGGCGCATCGTGGTGTGGGGAGACTTGTTCGCCATCGAACGCCGGGTGACGAGGGATGAATCCAAGGTCATCTTCACCTTTTCCATCACGGACTATACCAATTCCAATCATCTCAAGGTGATCTGCAACAAGGACGAGGCGGATGTGTACGACGAGCTGTCCAAGGGGGATACGCTGGTTGTACGGGGAGATGTCTCCTATGACAAGTACGACCGGGAAATCTCCATCCGTCCCTATGACATCTGCATGGTCAAAAAGGTGGAGCGAAAAGACACCAGCGATCAGAAGCGGGTGGAACTTCACATGCATACCAACATGTCCGCGCTCGACGCAATGACCCCAGCCGAAAAGCTCGTCAAACGAGCATATTCCTTTGGGCACAAGGCAGTTGCCATCACTGACCATGGTGTGGTTCAGGCTTTTCCGGAGGCGATGAACGCGGTCGACGACATCCGTAAAAAGGGCGGGGAATTCAAAGTCCTCTACGGTGTGGAAGCGTATTATGTCAATGACATGGTTCCCTCCTTCAAGGGGACGAGTACGATGTCGATTGATGGGGAATTCGTGGTCTTTGATATTGAGACGACGGGCTTAAACGCCGCGTCAGAACGCATTACAGAAATTGGTGCGATGCGATTGAAAAACGGGGAAATCCTTGATCGGTTCAACATCTTTGTCACCCCGGAGAAGATGATTCCCGCCAAAATCGTGGATTTGACCGGCATTACGGACGAGATGGTCAAGGACGCACCCAAGGAGGCGGAGGCCCTCCGGCAGTTCCATGAGTTTATCGGGCCGGATGCGGTACTCGTCGCACACAACGCGGACTTTGACACCGGGTTTATCCGTGCTGCAGCGACCCGCTGCGGGATGAACTATCCCTACAGCTCGGTTGACACACTGGTCGCGGCGAAGGCGCTGTATCCGGGGCTTCGCAACTATAAGCTTGACACCTTGGTCAATCACCTGAAGGTTGGACCGTTTCACCATCACCGTGCCTGCGATGATGCAGAGGTAACGGCGAAGGTATTCCTCGACATGCTAAAACGGCTGAAAGAGAAGGGTATCACTTCGGTAGACGGTATCAACAAGGCATTGTCAAGCGGGGACTTCAAGAGCCAGCGCCCCTACCATATGATTTTGCTCGTCAAAAACCAGAAGGGGCTGAAAAACCTCTATAAACTTATCTCCTATTCCCATCTGAAATACTTCTACAAAAAGCCCAGAATCCCCCGCAGTGAGCTGGAAAACCTGCGGGAAGGGCTGCTTATCGGCTCGGCCTGCGAAAGCGGCGAGCTATACCGTGCAGTCTTAAACGGTAAAAGCTGGGGGGATTTGTGTGCAATTGCGAAGTTCTATGATTTTCTGGAAATCCAGCCGGTCGCCAATAACCTGTTCATGGTGCGCGAAGGGCTTGTCCCGGATGAACGCGCAATTCAGGAGATGAACCGCACCATCGTCCGCCTGGGCGAGAAGCTTGGCATCCCGGTCGTCGCGACCTGCGACGTACATTTTATGGATGAGAAAGACGCGATTTTCCGCGAAATCCTAATGTCCGGCCAGGGCTTCAAGGATGCGGCGAACCAGCCTCCGCTGTTTTTCCGCACCACGGATGAAATGCTTGCGGAGTTTTCTTACCTAGGGGAGGAAAAGGCACGCGAAATCGTCATCACTAACACCAACAAAATTGCTGATCAGATTGAGGACATTCGCCCGTTCCCGATGGGAACCTATACCCCGACGATTGAGGGCTCGGAGGAAGAGCTGCAGCGCATCACTTGGAACAAGGCGAAAGAAATTTACGGGGATCCAGTGCCGGAATATGTGGCAAACCGCCTGCAAAAGGAGCTTGACTCCATTATCAAGCACGGGTTTGCGGTACTCTACATCATTGCGCAGAAGCTGGTGGCAAAATCGGAGAGCGACGGGTATCTGGTCGGTTCCCGTGGTTCTGTCGGCTCCTCCTTTGTCGCCATCATGGCCGGCATTTCGGAAGTAAACCCACTCGCACCTCACTATGTCTGCCCAAACTGCAAGCACAGTGAATTCATCATGGACGGCAGTGTCGGTTCCGGCTTTGACCTGCCCCCGAAGGACTGTCCCTCGTGCGGAACTCCGATGAACCGGGACGGGCATGACATCCCGTTTGAAACCTTCTTGGGCTTCCACGGCGATAAGTCGCCGGATATTGACCTGAACTTCTCCGGCGACTACCAGGCGACTGCCCACAAGTACACGGAAGAACTGTTCGGCTCCGACCACGTGTTCAAGGCCGGAACCATCGCGAGTGTCGCGGACAAGACGGCCTATGGATATGTCAAGAAATACCTGGAGGAACGAGGCAAGGTGGTGCATCGGGCGGAGGAAAACCGCCTGACCATCGGCTGCACCGGCGTCAAGAGGACGACGGGCCAGCATCCGGGCGGTATGGTCGTCGTTCCGAGCGACTACGAGGTATATGATTTCACACCGGTACAGCATCCGGCCGACTCGGTCGGATCGGATATTGTGACGACTCACTTCGACTTCCACTCCCTGCACGATACAATTTTAAAGCTCGACATACTCGGACACGATGTACCGACCCTGTATAAGCATCTGGAGAATATGACCGGGATTCCAGTCACCTCGGTTTCGATGAGCGACCCCGAGGTCATGAGCCTGTTTACGAGCACCGAAGCACTTGGCGTGACCCCGGAGGAAATCGGAAGTCAGACGGGAACCCTCTCCCTGCCGGAGATGGGCACCAACTTTGTCCGCCAGATGCTCGTCGACTGCCAGCCGAAGTGCTTCTCCGACCTGCTCCAGATTTCGGGATTGTCCCACGGCACGGATGTCTGGCTTGGCAACGCGCAGGATTTAATTAAGGCAGGCACCTGTGACATCGGGCATGTCATCGGAACGCGTGACAGCATCATGACCACATTGATGCACAAGGGGCTTGACCCGAGTATGGCGTTTAAAATCATGGAGATTACTCGTAAGGGAAAGGCGCCCAAGCTTCTTACAGAAGAGCATATTCAGGCGATGAAGGAGCACGACGTGCCGCAGTGGTACATCGACAGCTGTCTGAAAATCAAGTACATGTTCCCAAAAGCGCATGCGGCGGCCTATGTTATTGCGGCGATTCGGCTGGGCTGGTACAAGGTACATCAGCCACTCGAATACTATGCGGCGTTCTTCACTGTGCGCGGGGAAGATTTGGATGCGGAGGCCGCGGTTCGCGGCAAGGCAAATGTCCGCATGAAAATGGACGCGCTCAAAGCCAAGGGCAACGAGCGTACCGCCAAGGAAGAGGATCAGTACACGACCTTACAGATTATTAACGAGATGCTCTGCCGCGGGTTTGAGTTTTTGCCGGTTGATCTCTATAAGTCGGACGCCTCTGTCTATCAGATTGAGGATGGGAAAATCCGCCTGCCGTTCAACGCCCTTAAGGGGCTCGGTCTTGCCGCAGCACAAAGCCTGGCAGAGGCCGGCAAGCAGGGAGAATACATCTCCTGCGACGAGGTGAGCACCCGTTCCGGTGTTGGTAAGGGCGTTATCCAGATTCTCGAGGACGCAGACGTGTTCGGCGATTTGCCTAAAAGCAGCCAGATGACCTTTTTCTAAGGACTAGCACAGCTCGGGGAAACCCGCACTATTTTGGCGGTATCCCCGCTGGGAAATGGGGAATAGTCCCCGCTGTCGTGCACGGGGGACAAAGAACTGTCTTGGGATGGTTTGACGGCCGGCATGCAGGCGTACCTACCACACATGTTAAGGGATTACACGAGTGCGCTCAGCAGGAGATACAGCGTATTTTATAAAGCCACATTGTTAAAAAAGAGGGATTGACATGATAAAAACAGTAATCTTTGACTTGGACGGAACACTGATAAATTCTCTGGAGGATTTGGCAAATGCGACCAACCATGCGCTCGCACAGGAGGGTTTTGAGACGCATCCACTGGAAAAATACCGTTATTTTGTCGGCAATGGGGCGAACAAGCTCATTGAACGCGCACTTGGAAATTACAATACACCGGAGAACTTTGCCACAGTCAAGGCGGGCTTTAACGCCTACTACGACGCCCATTGTTTTGACAAGACACATGCATATGAGGGAATTCCCGAATTGCTTCAGTGGCTCAAAGAGCAGGGAATCCAGACGGCGGTGCTCTCCAACAAGCCGCATGAGTTCGTTGTGCAGATTGTGGAGCGCCTGTTTGCAGAACATGAATTTTCCGTCGTGCTCGGCAACCGGGCCGAATTTCCAACCAAGCCTGACCCGGCCCAGGCGAATTATGCAATCTCGCAGATGCAGGCAAACAAATCAAACTGCCTGTTTGTCGGGGATTCCGGGGTGGACATGCTCACTGCGAAAAATCTCGGCGTGGCGGGTGTAGGAGTGACCTGGGGCTTTCGAGAAGAGAGGGAACTTGTCGAAAATGGGGCGGATTACATTGCCCACCATGCAAAAGAACTAAAAAAAATCATTCAGACCGCTTGACTTTTTTCTTCTCCCGCGTTAAGATTTAAAAAACGATAGCCCACAAAATGGCGATGACAGAGACAGGAACTGGAATTTACGTTTTTTCAGAGAGCCGGGGTTTGGTGTGAACCGGTAAAAACGCTCCTTTTCGAATCCCTCTACAGCCGGGGACTGAACGAAACTGCTTTTAGTAAGTGCCCCCGTGCGGCCGCGTTAAGGCCACAGGCTTGCTGGAGTCTTGAGCGGCACTTGAAGAAGTGCAATTTGGGTGGTACCACGGGAATGAGAATTCATAACCCGTCCCATACTTGAAAAGTGTGGGACGGGTTTTTGTATTTTATCGATGATTAGGAGGAATCTGCTGTGAATGTAAAAATAGCTGAGATTGCTGAACGAATTAGGACGCTGCGGGAAATCATGGAAATTTCCGAGGAGGAGATGGCCACTGTTACCGATCACACCGTCGAGGAATACCGGACGATGGAAGCAGGGAAGAGCGATTTTTCCTTCACCTTTCTTTACAAATGCGCAGAACGCTTTGGGGTCGATCTCGTCGAGCTACTGACCGGCGAGCCACCGAAACTTTCCTTGGATAGGGAATCCCCATCAAGCGCCGTGCAGGCTTTGAGTACTTACATATCGCTCATCTGTTCAAGGAAAAAACTGCGGAACCCTTTATCGTAACAGCTCCTTACATGGAAGAGGAGCAGGAAAAGTCGATTCATCTTCCCCGCCATGAGGGGCAGGAATTCGATTACATCCTCGAAGGACAACTCAAGGTCGTGATGGAGGACCACACTGAGATTTTGAACGAGGGGGACTGCATCTATTATGATTCCGGCCACGGCCATGGCATGATTGCCACCGGAGGCAAGCCGTGTATCTTTATGGCAATCGTACTCAAGCCACAGGACAAACAGGAGGACAAAGGGAATGAGTGAATTTTATCAGCACTTTTGTACGGAGGGGTTCGACGAGAACGGAGTCCTCAACCGTTTTGAACTCCACTATCCGGAAAACTATAATTTCGGCTATGATGTCGTAGACGCCAGGGCAAAGGAGACTCCGAACGACAAGGCACTGGTCTGGTGCAATGTCGAAGGGGAGACTGCGGAGTTTACCTTTGAGCAGATGAGCAGGTTGAGCAATCAGGCGGCAAACTTGTTCACGGATTACGGTATCAAAAAGGGCGACAAGGTCATTGTAGTGCTCAAACGCCACTATCAGTACTGGTACACGCTTGTGGCACTCAACAAAATCGGCGCGGTGGCTATCCCCGCGACTCATCTGCTGACCAAAAAGGATTTTGTCTACCGCTTCCACGCGGCGGATGCAGTCGCCATCGTGTGCACCGCTGAGGGAGAGGTCTCCGAGCACGCCGAGCAGGCACAGCCGGATTGCCCTACCTTTGCCACCAAGTTTTTGGTGCGCGGCGGTGACCGGGACGGATGGGTCAACTTCGATGAGAAAATCAAGGAGTACCCAGAGACGTTTGAGCGCCGGGATACCAAGGCGACCGACCCCTTCCTGCTCTACTTCACTTCTGGCACCACCGGCTACCCGAAGATGGTCATGCATGACCACACTTATTCCCTCGGGCACATCATCACGGCGCGCCACTGGCATACCGAGGAACCGGGCGAGCTTCACCTGACCGTGTCCGAAACCGGCTGGGGTAAGGCGGCATGGGGAAAACTCTATGGGCAGTGGATTGTGGGTTCCACCATCTTTGTCTACGACTTCGACAAATTTGTGGCGGCGGATTTGCTGCATCTAATTGAAAAGTACAAGATTTCCACCTTCTGTGCGCCGCCGACCATCTTCCGCTTCTTTATTAAAGAGGGGATTGAAGGATACGATTTTTCCAGCGTCCGCTATGCGAACATTGCGGGCGAAGCACTCAATCCGGAGGTTTACGACCGGTTTAGGGACTACACCGGCCTCAAGCTGATGGAGGGCTTCGGCCAGACCGAAACCACTCTACTGCTCGCAAATCTCAAGGGCATGGAGCCAAAGCCCGGCTCCATGGGCAAGCCCTCTCCGATGTACAATGTCGACTTGGTGGATGAGGATGGCAACAGCGTCGCCCCAGGCGTCGTCGGGGAAATCGTCGTGCACACCGAGGAAAACAAAAAGCAGGTCGGATTGTTCATGGGATACTACCGGGATGAGGAAAAGACCAAAGCCGTATGGCACGACGGGTTGTACCACACCGGAGACACCGCGTGGAAGGACGAGGACGGCTATTTCTGGTATGTCGGGCGTACGGACGACGTCATCAAGGCGTCTGGCTACCGAATCGGGCCGTTTGAGATTGAAAGTGTGCTGATGGAGCATCCAAGCGTGCTCGAGTGCGCGGTGACCGGCGCACCG
Source organism: uncultured Oscillospiraceae bacterium (assembly GCA_900543705.1). Classification (GTDB taxonomy): domain Bacteria; phylum Bacillota; class Clostridia; order Oscillospirales; family Ruminococcaceae; genus Pseudoruminococcus_B. The sequence goes on along the minus strand of UQSL01000042.1, from coordinate 1,448 downwards.
GACCCGGTGCGCGGACAGGTCGTTAAAGCGACGATTGTGCTCACGAAAGACCACCAGCCGTCCGAGGAACTAAAGAAAGAGTTACAGAATTACGTCAAAAAGCAGACAGCACCCTATAAATATCCGAGAATCGTGGAGTTCGTCTCCGAACTTCCCAAGACCATCAGCGGCAAAATCCGCCGCGCACAGATTCGCCAGGAAAACTTTCAGAAAGCGGGAGAGTAATGCCATTTTCATCTAAATCACTGGATTTTCTTTTTGAAAACAGAATGCACAACAGCCGGGAGTGGTTTCACGAACACCGTGCGGATTTTGACGAGTTGGTCCAGCGTCCGCTTGTCGAGCTGAGCATTGCGCTTTCAGAGACGATGCGGGAAATTGACCCGATGATTATCACCGAGCCGAAGACCGGCAAGACCATCTCCCGAGTGTACCGGGATACCCGGTTTTCCAAGGATAAGATGCTGTACCGTGCCAACATGTGGCTCATTTTCATGCGGGACAAAAAGCTGTATGATGGGCTGCCGGGATTCTTTGTGGATATCTCCGAGCATGGCCTCTCCTATGGCTGCGGCTACTACAAGATGAGCAGCCAGTCCCTGGAAAGTTACCGGGATTTGATTTTGCACCATGACCCCGCCTTTCAAAAGGCAAAGAAATGCCTGAAGAAATCCAAGGTTTTCACTTTGGAAGGGGATTTATACAAACGCAGGAAGTTCCCTGACCCAGCCGGAAGAACTTCAATACTGGCTGAATCGGAAAAACGTGGATGCCGAGTGCTTAAATAAGGACTTTCCACTCATCTTTTCCAATAATCTGGCGAATAAGTTGATAGAGGATTTTAAGACGCTCAAACCCTTTTATGATTTTCTGTGCAAGGTGGAAAGCCATAGGCCCCATTTGCAGGCGGGAGAGTAGCAAAAAACCGGATATGGCGCGGATATTCCAAGCTATATCCGGTTTTCTACCAGGAAAAGGAGGGGATTTCTGACAGAGTTTAAGCTGAAAAACGGGGAGACAGTCGTCCTCCGCCCGCCTGTGCTGGAGAATGCACAGACGATGTTTGAATTGTTGAGGAAATCGGATACAAAGCCGGTTTCTCTCCTGGGAGCCGTAGAATTCACAATGATGGTGGAAGAGGAGCGGACGTTTCAGGAGCAGGTACTTGCGGACCTGGATTGCGCATTTTTTGCCGGTTTTAGTCGTAGGACAGAACTGTGTCGGACTTGTTCAGGGAGGCAGGAAAAGAATGCCGCAAGGATTTAGGAGACCGGGATTTCTCCCGCGTCCTCTACAACTGGGATTGCTGCTGAGCAGAAGAGGATGCTTTTGACATCCGATAGGAAGAAATCGTATTGTATTGAGAATAAAATCCCCGGAAAGCGGATTGAACTGAACTGCCCCAGAATGTACAGACAGCACAAAAAAGCCCCTAAGTAGGAAATATT
>UQSL01000041.1 GCA_900543705.1 uncultured Oscillospiraceae bacterium | reverse complement strand
TCGGCTGAAGCCTTTTACTGAACCACTCGCCTAGCGAGTGGTTTTCGTTATACAAAAAACTCCCCTGTGTGGGAGTAACCCACACAGGGGAGCCGTTTTGTTTTGCACTTACCTACCGTAGCCGATATAGCCCGCAGGATTTACTTTGTAGCCATTGATGATAATTTCAAAATGGCAGTGGTTTCCGTAAGCATTACCGGTCTGGCCCACGGCAGCGATCTGCTGGCCCTGGCTGACCTTCTGGCCCGGTGAGACATAGACGGCACTGTTGTGAGCATACAGCGTTTGCACGCCGTTTCCATGGTCAATGACCACATAGTTGCCGTAACCGTAGTTCCACCCGTAGTTGGTCGCCGTTACAACCGTACCTGAATCAGCCGCATATACTGCGGTTCCGGCGCCTGCCGCGATATCCATTCCCGTATGTCCATAATATTCACCATAGCCGCAACTGTAATATCCGCCGTTTACCGGCCAGATAAATCTTCCGCTACCGGTCGTGGAAATCGCACCTGTATAAGTTGTGGCGGCCGATGTCGAACCGCGGGAGGTATACACCGGTTTTTCTTTTGTTCCAACCAAAATCACCTGATTAACAGGCTCTTTTGTAGTAGTTGCGCTTTCCTCCGTACGGTCAACTTCCAATCCATTGATATAAGTGACCTTGCCGACGACCAGCTGCTCGCCCGGCTCGCCTTCGGTTTGTACTTCGGTTTCGCCTTCATAATAGCTGTCGGATTCCTCTTCTACCGTCTGGTAGCCAATTGGCCTTGTCCAGCTTTCTACCCGTGCAACCTGCACGCTGAGATACGGAACAGAGCTTGCGACTTTCAGTTCCACGCCTGGATACATCAAATCCTGAAGGGCATCTGTATTCTCAAAGCCGTTGATTGCCGCAAGTTCCACGAGAGGTACACCTACCTTATCTGCGATCGAGGACGGCGCATCGCCTTCCTGCACCACATAAGTCTTTTCCTCAGAAACATTGGAGTTAATCAAAGAATCAATCTGCTCGTAGGGGACAACGCTCTCAACGGAATACAGGCCGTCTTTGACTTCCACATCCTGGATAAAGGAAACCTCTTCACCCTCTGTACCGGTTTTATAAGCATCTAATTTGGCATTCAGCTCACTTTCCAGCTCGTCGCCTTGTGTTACTGCACCGACGAACGCTCCATCAATGTACAGACCGCTCGCCGTCATGATTTCACTGCCGGAGGATTCGATCAGCGTGTTGCAAAGGGTATCCGCATCCGTCAAAGACTCGTCACCGGAAACCGCAGCAATTTTGTAAACCGGTGCAATTTCCACTTTTTCCTCGCCTTCCTGGTAAATGATGCGGTCATTCATCATGCTCTGCGCTTCATCAAATACAGATTCATTCTGAACATAACCCACGGTAGTTCCATCATATTCCACTTCTAACGCATATTGTACATTCAGCTGGGATTGGACTGTATATGCAAGAAAACAAAGTGCTGCGACGGGCGCTATATAGTTGAGTGCCCGGCAAAAGTAGGAAAATCCTTTTTTTGTTCCTGCAGCAAGATAAGCAAGCACCTGACCAGCAACTGCGCCCGGTCCCTGTTTCCTGGCATCCTGAAATGCAGCTACAATATTTTGACGCTTGTGCGCAATCATTTGTAGCGGGTGATACTCCCTTTTTGGAGCCTTGTCCACTTTTTTGGCTGCGCGTTTTTCCGACAGAGCGGTCAACCGCGCATACACTTCCACCTTACACTTGTTAAAACGGAAGAGGTAAAGCTTTTTCAGCCGTTTTGCCGTGCGTACAAGTTTAATTCCTGTGTATAATGATAAATCGTAGATTTTATTTGAAATCGTTGTAGCGAACTGCATCGTCTTGCTCATAACTCCAGAGAGCACAGTGTGGGATGCCGCGTCAGATTCCTGCTCTTTGGCAGGTTTCTGCTGTGCTTCCTCATTCTGGTTGCGAGCCATTGCATCAACTCCCTTCATGATCTACCTTCCTGTCTCAAGCTTTCAAAAACCACAAGCCTTATTATACTCATTTTCGCAAAAAACGCAATGGCATTTACACAAAATTTACCTGTCAAGCAGGTAAAATGCCAAATATATGGTTTGTAATTCTGTTGAAAATATACTTTATATACAACTTATTTTACTTTTTTTGATAATTCTGGAGTTTTTTACTTAGCATTGCATTCCAAAATTATCACACTTTTTCTTATTTTTTCTGGATTCAAATGATTCAGCATGAAACAAGCATGATTTCCTTCCTATGTTCTCTGTGTGTTTTCCTTCTGAGCAGCTCATATAAGTAGTTCTTTCCCTTACCCTTGTTTTTCACTTCCTTTTTATGTATCAAATTTTTCCGGTTTACGAGACGGCTTGTTCTATGCCGTAACACTGTTGCAAAATCGGATCAAAGAGCAGTCCCAGTCAAAAAAAATGGGCCGGCAGCTGCCGGCCCATTGGGAAAAGAACCTAGTTATCTCGTTTTAAAAATCTTTTTACCGGGATAGTAGGCAGCTGCGCCAAGTTCTTCTTCAATGCGAAGCAGTCGGTTGTATTTTGCAACGCGGTCACTTCTCGAAGGCGCGCCGGTCTTAATTTGACCAGCTCCGGTCGCCACTGCAAGGTCTGCAATCGTCGTGTCCTCCGTCTCGCCCGAGCGGTGAGAGATAATCGTTGCATAGGAGGCCCGCTTTGCCGTTTCAATTGCGTCCAGCGTCTCACTGAGCGTACCGATTTGATTGAATTTTACAAGCAGTGCATTTGCGGCATGTTCCTCAATGCCTCTTGCCAGCCGCTCGGTGTTAGTGACAAAGAAATCATCTCCAACAAGCTGTACTTTTTCTCCCAGGCGGGCCGTAATCTGTTTCCATGCGTCCATATCATCCTCTGCGACCGGATCCTCCACGGACGCAATCGGATAACGGGAGCACAGGTCCTCAAAGTAAGCAATCAATTCCTCTGCCGTCTTATTTTCCCGGTGTTTGGGAAGGATATATCCATCCCCCTGATACCACTCACTTGACGCTGCATCCAAGGCAAGTACAATATCCTCTCCCGGTTTGTATCCGGCCTGACGCACTGCGTCGAGGATATAGATGATCGCCTGCTCATCGCTCTCAAGGTTTGGGGCATAACCGCCCTCGTCACCTACCGAGGTGGAAAGCCCTTTTTCCCTCAACAGCTTGCCAAGAGTATGGAAAATCTCCGCACACCAGCGAAGGCCTTCCGAAAAACTGGACGCGCCGACCGGCATAACCATAAATTCCTGAATCTCTACATTATTTGCCGCATGGGCGCCTCCGTTTAGGATGTTCATCATCGGTACTGGAAGTGTGCAGGCGCCCGCCCCGCCCAGATACCGGTAGAGCGGCATGTTCAGGGCCTTTGCGGCGGCTTTCGCGCACGCCAGGGAAACCGCGAGAATGGCATTAGCCCCAAACTTAGATTTGGTCTTCGTTCCGTCTAGCCTTATCATGGTACGGTCGATTGCTATCTGGCCACAGACGTCCATCCCCGTCACGGCGTGTGCAAGTTCTTCGCTGACATGTCCGACCGCCTGTCTGACTCCTTTTCCAAGATAGCGGTTCTTCTCCCCATCGCGTTTTTCAGTCGCTTCAAACGCACCGGTCGATGCGCCGGATGGCACGGAAGCGTACGCTTTCACTCCTCCACACAGGGTAATCTCCGCTTCCACAGTCGGGTTCCCACGGGAATCAAGGATCTCCCTGCCGTGGACACATTCAATTTTCAAATTCTTTTGCATCAGTTTTCTCCTGCCTTTCTTTCAAAAGAGGTTCTGTCTCTATTGTAGGAAGAAAACCCATGCGATATACCGGTGTATGAAATCCCCGTCCGCGGGAAAAATAGGAGGGAACACACACTTTGGAGGTACTAACATGAAAACAAGTAAACTACTGGCGCCGGTGCTCGCCTGCGCTGTATTGTTGAGTTCGTGCAGCATGCCATGGTCCGGCAGTGAAAGCTCTTCCTCCGCCGATCACTCCTCCCACACTTCGACAGAAGATACAAGCTCAACGCTCTCCCTACCTGAGCCGATGCCGTCGGAATCCGAGATGCCCTCCCTCGCCTCAGAAGTCCCGCTGACCTCCTCGGAACTGGCCACAAACATCGATGCCGAGGCAAATGTCTCCGCACTTCCCACTTTGGACAACACAAAACTTGGCTGGGGACAAGGAACAAACAAAAACGAGAAAAATCAGCCGGTTGGAAGCATCGATTACCAGGAGAAGTACGGGAAGTACGACGCCTATTTTATCGACCAGAATGAGCAAAACATCTACCTGACCTTTGATGAAGGGTATGAAAACGGTTATACGGCTTCGATTCTTGATACCCTCAAGGAAAAACAGGTTAAAGCAGTCTTTTTCATCACCTATGATTATGCCAAGCGAAACCCGGAGCTTGTCCAGCGGATGATTTCCGAAGGGCATGCCGTCGGAAATCATACCTGGTCCCACCCCTCCATGCCCACCGTCTCAACAGAAGAGGCCAGAGAGGAAGTCCTAAAGCTACATGAATACGTCCGTGACCATTTCCAGTATGAGATGACCCTGTTCCGTTTCCCCATGGGGGAATTCAGCGAGCAGACCCTTGCATTGCTGCAAAGCCTCAATTACAAGAGCGTCTTTTGGAGTTACGCCTATGCGGATTGGGATCCCGACAAACAGATGGAAGCGGATACTGCACTGAAAAAACTGACGGATAACGCTCATGGCGGCGCTATCTACCTGCTGCACGCGGTATCCAAGACCAACGCTGAAATTCTCGGTCAGGCCATCGATGCACTGCGTTCTCAGGGCTATAGCCTGGAGCTGTTTTCTTAATCTTCGACGATATAGCAATCCCCGCAAATCGTTTTCGCTATTTGCGGGGATTTTCTTTTACTCAGCAGAAAAGCAACAGCTTCCCGCAAAATTTTGGCGGAGGTAGATTTGCCCTACAAAATCATGCACAGCACCCGGTAGGCATGCACCTTGTCATGGGCGCTGTTATTCATGCACTGTTGCATATATCTCTCTATTGCCTGATATTGCTGTTTCGTCATTGTGATCCTCCTGAAAAACGGACAGCGGGGCAACTGCCCCGCTGTGTTGTTACCCTGATTAATACTGTTTGCCCCAGTAAACCTGATGCTTGGCAGGTTTGCCGCAGCACACGCAGACGTCGGAGATATGCTCCTCTTCAAAGGGGATGCAGCGGGATTTGACGCCGCCGGTCTCCTCCTTGATCTTCTCCTCGCAGGCCGCATCTCCGCACCACATCGCCTTGATAAAGCCCGGATGGTTCTTAGCGATATCCAAAAACTCATCGTAGTTGTGGGCGGTATAGGTCTTTGCCTTGAGATTTTCGAGCGCCCGTTCATACAACCCGTCGTGGACTGCCTGCAAAGCCTTTGGAATCTCCTCCAGGACATTGTCGAGGGAGACGAAAATCTTCTCCCTGGTGTCGCGGCGGACGAGCACGCACTGGTTTATTTCGATATCCTTGGGGCCGATTTCCAGACGCAGAGGAACGCCTTTCATCTCGTACTCGCTAAATTTCCAGCCTGGGGAGTTGTCGGAATCGTCGAGCTTGACACGGAAATGCTCTGCGAGTTTACCTTTCAGCTCATACGCCGTGTCGAGGACGCCCGGCTTGTGCTGAGCAACTGGGACGATGGCGACCTGAATCGGCGCGATTTTCGGCGGCAGGACGAGGCCGTTGTCGTCGCCGTGCACCATGATGATGGCGCCAATCATGCGGGTGGACACGCCCCATGAGGTCTGATGAGGATATTGCAGGGTGTTGTCCCGTCCGGTAAAGGTGATACCAAAGCTCCTGGCAAAGCCGTCCCCAAAATAATGGGAGGTGCCGCCCTGCAGGGCAACGCCGTTGTGCATCATCGGCTCAATGGTATATGTAGCGAGCGCGCCTGCGAATTTCTCTTTTTCCGTTTTCTGGCCGGTCACCGCGGGGATAGCAAGCGTTTCCCGGTAGAAATCCTCATAGGTTTTTAACTGCTGCATGGTCTCCGCAATCGCTTCCTCCGCAGTCTCATGCATGGTGTGGCCTTCCTGCCACAGAAATTCGGAGTTGCGAAGAAACGGGCGGGTCGTCTTTTCCCAGCGCATGACCGAGCACCACTGGTTGTAGAGTTTCGGCAAATCGCGGTAGGAGTTGATGACTTTCGAATAGTGCTCACAGAAAAGCACCTCGGAGGTCGGACGGATGCACAGGCGCTCGGAAAGCTTCTCGCTGCCGCCCTGCGTGACCCACGCCACTTCCGGTGCGAAGCCTTCGACATGGTCCTTTTCCTTTTGCAGCAGACTTTCCGGAATCAGCATCGGCATGTAGACATTTTCATGCCCGGTCTTTTTAAAGCGGGCGTCCAAATCCTTCTGGATATTCTCCCAGATTGCATAGCCATATGGGCGAAACACCATGCACCCCTTAACGCTCGAATAGTCGACGAGCTCCGCCTTTTTAACGACGTCGGTATACCATTTAGTAAAGTCGACGTCCATCGCGGTGATGGTCTCGACCATTTTTTTCTGATTTGCCATCTTGAAAATCCCCTTTATTTTAATTGTTCTTTCTGTTTTGTATTTTCCGGTCTATCCCCGGATGGTTCTTCCTCCAGTACTGGTGAAGCAGGCGCAGATTTCCCGTCCGGTTGCTGTTCTTCTTTTTTGCTGAAAGCCATCGGCTCAATCGGCTTGGGCTCATTTGTCTTCTTCAGGGCCGGAAAGATCTTTTCCAGAAAATTTGAAATCTTCGGTGCAAGCACCGCCAGCAGATAGATGAGGAAAAAAATCCCCGCAATCATAAGCATGCTCTGTGCAAGCGGGGCAAGGCCGCTTTTCGCCCCCTGGGCTTCTAATAACAGGATTGGCATATCCGCCTGTCCCCTTTCTGTAACGGGCTTCCTCTGTTGGGAAAGCTCTGCCTGTGCCGAATCAGCTAATAACTCAGCTATTGTTTCATTATAGAAGAAACCCATGCTTTTTTCAATGCCCGAATCCTCCGAAATTCTTGTGGAATCAAAAGCGGAATTTTATCTGTGGGCCGAGCAGGCCCAAGCCCTGCTCTTATTGCGCGTGCAGTCGGAATTTTGTGCAGCGCGATCGTCCTGCGAGTTTTCTATTGTTTGCGCCCCCAAATAAAAGCCTTCGCGAGGCACAGCCCTATCCGTCTGTTTTAGAAGGAAAGAAAACTTTAAAATCAAACTCTGCCTGCAAAGGCTAACGATGAAATACAGCGCAAACAAAAACCGGCCGGGCCCAAAGGCTCAGCCGGTGCTGCAATCTGCAATTTATTCTTCTACGTGGCTCTCGATAAATTTCACGATGTCGCCAACGGTTTTGATGTTCTCAACTTCCTCGTCAGGGACTTCCACGTCAAACTCTTCTTCCAGAGACATCACCAGGTCGACGATATCGAGGGAATCTGCACCCAAGTCGTCTGTGATGTTGGCTTCCATGGTTACTTTCTCTTCATCCACATCGAGCTGCTCGCAAAGGATGTCTCTTACTTTTTCGAATACCATAATTGGCTCCTCCTCATAAGTCGTTGATACTTGAAATTTCGGATGAATTGAAAGCGTCATCCTGCGCTTAATTTGCCTTATTCGGAAAAGGTTCCGATCTTGCGAAACTTATCATACCTTTTTTCCAACAAGATATCAAGGGGTTCTTGTAAAAGTCTTGGCAAAACATCTGCCAAATACTCAGAAATGTTGCTGGCACTAGCCACGGGGTCTTTCTGCGACCCGCCCGCGGGCTCGGAAATGATATGCTCCGCCACCGAAAGCTCCACCAAATCTTCCGCTGTGATGTGCAGGATGTTGGCAGCTTCCTTTTCTCTGGAGGCGTCCTTCCAGAGAATGCTCGCGCAGCCGCGCGGGGATATAACCGAATACAGCGCGTTTTCCATCATCGCAAGCTCGTCGCAGACACCGAGTGCCAGAGCGCCGCCGCTTCCACCCTCGCCGAGCACCACTGAGACAATCGGGGTACGCACGTTGATAAGCTCATAGAGGTTACGCGCGATAGCCTCGCCCTGTCCGCGTTCCTCCGCACCGATCCCGCAGTACGCACCTGAGGTGTCGATAAAGCAGATGACCGGGCGGTGGAATTTTTCCGCCTGGCGAATCAGGCGGAGCGCTTTGCGGTACCCTTCCGGGTGCGCCATTGCAAAATTGCATTTTTTATTTTCCTCGAGATTACGCCCGCGAACATGGGCAATCACCGTCACCGGGGTGGATTGGAATACGCCAATGCCGCCGGTGATTGCGGGGTCGTCTGAGTACAGCCGGTCGCCGTGCATCTCGTAGTATTCGTCGAATATCATTGGGATATAGTCTCGTATCGTGGGCCTCTCCTTATCGTGAATCAGTTGAAGACGCTCATACGCTGTCAGACGCGCCATAACCGCACCTCTCTTCGTTTGAAAATCCGTTTTTCCATACACAGCGAAAGGCCCGCCGGCCCACCATCGGTTGCCGCCCCAAAACCCTGTATCGGAAGCCTATGGATACTCTTTTGCCCACACTCATCAGCCTTATCCAATCCGCTTGACGTCGTGAGCCCGCAGCAGCCGGTATAACGTCTTGCGCAGCACCGGGCGCTTGACAATCATATCGACAAAGCCATGCTCGAGTAGGAATTCCGCCGACTGGAAATCATCCGGCAGACGCTGTTTGATGGTGCCCTCGATGACGCGCCGTCCAGCAAAACCGACGAGCACCTTCGGCTCCGCGATGATGATATCGCCGAGCGAAGCAAAGGAGGCGGTCACACCACCCGTCGTCGGGTCGGTTAAGACAGTGATGTAGAGCAGCCCGGCGTCGCTGTGCTTTTTGGCCGCGGCGGAGGTCTTCGCCATCTGCATCAGGGAAACGATCCCCTCCTGCATCCTGGCGCCCCCGGAAGCGGTAAAGAGAATCACGGGAAGCCCGCGGACGGTCGCCCGTTCAAAGGCGCGCGTCACTTTTTCCCCGACGACCGAGCCCATCGACGCCATCATAAAACGGGAATCCATGATACCGATGACGCAGGGATACCCATGGATGGTGCACTCCCCAGTAACGATAGCCTCTTTCATCCCGGTTTCCTGCTGCAACTTATCTATTTTCTCGCGGTAGCCCGGAAAGTCGATGGGATTGAGACTGGCCATCCCGGCGTCATACTCCACAAAGCTGTCTGCGTCGGCAGTCATTGCGAGGCGTTCCTTCGCGGAGATACGCGCGTGATAGCCGCAGTTGCCGCACACCTTTTTATCCCGCTCAAAATCCTCCATGAACTCGACATGTTGGCAACGCGGGCATTTAAACATCATATTAGAAGGGATATGAACATTATTCGCCGACGGCGTCTTTTTGACGTCGGCCTTCATCCGTTCTTTTACCTTCTGGAACAAATCCTCCATCAAGGGGATCAACTTCCCTTCTCTGAGGTTCTCCCTGCCTTGTCACAGGGGATTTAAATCAAATTCTTATGAGTGAGAAACCCCACGTCAAAATTACCGGAGACAAAGTCCTCATCCCGTAATAAGTTTAACTGAAAGTCTATATTGGTGTCAACGCCTTCAACAATAAATTCGGCCAGCGCCCAGCGCATTTTTTTGATGGCCTCGATCCTGGTCGGCGCGTGCACGATAAGCTTTGCAATCATCGAATCGTAGTGCGGGGTAATTGCATATCCCTGATACACGGCGGAATCCACGCGGATACCCGGTCCACCCGGCATGTGCAGGGAGGTGATGACGCCCGGAGAGGGGCGGAAATTGTATTTCGGGTTTTCCGCATTAATACGACACTCGATGGCATGCCCGCGCACCTGGATATCCTTTTGCTCAAAGGGGAGATGTTCCCCCGCGGCAATTAGGATTTGGTGTTTGACCAAATCCACCCCTGTCACCCATTCGGTCACCGGATGCTCGACCTGAATTCGCGTATTCATCTCCATGAAGTAAAACTCCCCGGTTTTATCGAGCAAAAACTCAATCGTCCCGGCATTATAATAGTTGACCGCTCGCGCCGCCTTGACGGCCGCCTCGCCCATCCTCTGCCGAAGCTTGGGCGTCATGGCCTTTGCCGGGGAAGGGGATTCCTCGATAACCTTCTGGTTGCGGCGCTGAATCGAACAGTCGCGCTCCCCAAGATACACGATATTTCCATGCTGGTCAGCCAAAATCTGGATTTCTACATGGCGCGGGTTTTCGATAAATTTTTCGATATAAACCCCGTCGTTGCCAAAAAACAGCAGGGCTTCCTGGCGAGCGGCGTTATATGCGCCCTCCAGCTCCTCCTCCCTGTAAACGACCCGGATGCCTCGCCCGCCGCCTCCGGCGCTCGCCTTAATCATGACGGGGTAGCCGATCTCTCTCGCAACGGCGCGCGCCTCGATAATGTCCGGCACCTCGCCGTCCGAGCCGAGTACGACCGGGACGCCGACACGCTTCATCGTCTCCTTCGCCATCGCCTTATCACCCATCAAGTCCATCGCGGACGGGTCCGGTCCGATAAAGACAAGGCCGCACTGCGCGCATTTGCGGGCAAAATCTGCGTTTTCGGACAAAAATCCAAAGCCCGGATGCACCGCCTGTGCTCCGGTTACCTGGCAGGCCGCGAGGATGGAACCCATATTGAGGTAGCTTTCCTTCGTGGGAGCGGGGCCGATACAGACTGCCTCATCCGCAATCTGCGCATGCAGGGCGGATTTATCCGCAGTCGAGTAAACTGCTACCGTCTGGATACCAAGCTCCCGGCAGGCACGGATAATACGAACCGCGATTTCCCCGCGATTCGCAATCAGGATCTTCTGAAACATGGTTCTTCGCCCTTTCTGTCCGGTTTAATTTGAGAGAGCAAAGGAGAGCTCTGCCGTCACGACTCTTTTCCCGTCCACACTCGCCACCGCTTTGCCAAAGCCGATGGGTCCTTTCCATTTGATAATTTCAATGGAAAGGGTCAGCGTATCGCCGGGGTTGACCCTGCCGCGAAAACGTGCCTTGTCGATTCCTGCAAACACGGCAATCTTACCCTTGTTTTCCGGCAGAGAAAGCGCGCACACCGCACCCGCCTGGGCGAGCATCTCAATCATCAGCACGCCCGGCTGAACCGGTTGGCCCGGAAAATGACCGCGAAACCAGTCCTCATCCGGCTTTAGATATTTCTTTGCCACGCAGCGTACGCCCGGCTCGAGCTCCTCGACTTCGTCGATGAGCAAAAACGGGTCGCGGTGCGGGATAATTTCCTTGATCTGTTCCTGATTCAAAAGCGGCATAAAGATTCCCCCCTTATCCGATGTACATGATGGGCTGGCCGTATTCGACCGCCTCTCCGTTTTGTGCGCAGATTTCACGCACCGTACCGTCGACTTCGCTGGTGATTTCGTTCATCAGCTTCATCGACTCAATAATAAAGAGCACATCGCCTTTTTTGACCTGGGATCCGACCGTAACAAACGGGGGCTTTTCCGGAGAAGATGCCGTATAAAATGTCCCGACAATCGGGGAAGTCACCGGAGTGCCGGTGTGAGTTGGTTCTTCCTCCTCTGCCGGTGCAGATGTGGAGACTGTCGCCACTGCCGCAGAAGCCACTACCTGTTGGGGAGCCGCCTCCGCAATCGTCTGTTCCTTGGAAAAGCTCAGTTTGAAGCCCTCATCCTCAATTTCCATCCCAGTCAGCCCACAGCGGGAAAAGCTGAGCATCAAATCCTTGATGCTTTCCGTTGTCAGTTCCAATCTTGCCATATTACAAGGCCCTCCTCATTCTCATTTGCGCATGCGGGCATTCGCCCTTCTTACAGGGGTCCCCTTATACCCGTTTGAGGCACAGCGTTGCATTGTGCCCGCCAAAACCAAGGGAGTTGGAAAGTGCTGCATGCAGATGTGCTTTTCTGGCGCCATCAGTTACATAATCAAGGTCGCAGGCCTCATCCGGTACTTTGAAGCCAACGGTCGGCGGCAAAATTCCCTCTTTCAGAGCGAGCGCCGTGAGAATCGCCTCGACCGCGCCGGCCGCACCCAGCAAATGCCCGGTCATGGATTTTGTGGAGCTAATTGCCGTCTTATATGCCGCGTCGCCCAGTGCAAGCTTAATCGCAGTGGTCTCGAAGGAGTCGTTGATGGGAGTGGAAGTGCCGTGCGCGTTGATATAATTCACATCCGCCGGTTCCACACCGGCCTCCTCCATGGCAAACTGCATTGCTTTGCTTGCGGCGATGCCGTCCGGTGCAGGGCTTGTCATGTGGTAAGCGTCGCCCGTTGCGCCGTAGCCCGCGACTTCCGCATAGATTTTCGCGCCGCGCCTGACCGCATGCTCATATTCTTCGAGCATCAGCGCGCCCGCGCCCTCGCCCATGATGAAGCCGTCGCGCTCCTTATCAAACGGGATAGAAGCGCGGTCCGGGTCCTCGCTGGAAGAGAGGGCTTTCATATTCGCAAAGCCTGCGATTGCCAGTTTGACAATCGCAGCCTCCGAGCCGCCGGTCAGCGCTGCGTCGAGATAGCCGCCTTTAATCTGGCGGAACGCCTCGCCGATGGCATGGTTGGAGGAGGCGCAGGCCGTCACAGTTGCAAGGTTTGCGCCCTTGAAGCCGTAGCGCATGGAAATCATGCCAGGCGCCATATTGGAAATCATCATCGGTACGAAAAACGGGGAGACCCTTCTCGGCCCGGCTGTTTTAAACTTGTCATATTCCGTACACAGGGTATCGATGCCGCCGATGCCGCTGCCGAAGATGACGCCGACCCGAAACGGGTCTAGGTCTTTAAAATCGCTGCCGGAGTCCTTGACCGCCATGTCCGCCGCGGCAACGGCGAGCTGGCAGAAGCGGTCCATTTTGCGGGCCTCTTTTTTCTCAATATAGTCGGTCGGCTCAAAATCCTTGATCTGTGCCGCAACCTTTACTTTTAAATCGGATGTATCAAACCTATCGATCAAACTAAAACCGTGTTTACCGGCTTTGACGTTTTCCCACATAGCATCCGTTCCAGTTCCAATCGGCGTGATTGCCCCGATTCCGGTAATCACTACTCTTCTCATACTGTTCCTCCTGTTTGATAAACAAAGGGGAGTAGGCCCCAATTCTTTCCTTGTCTGGTTTGGCTACATCGACATCGCGCCGTCAATGACGATGACCTGTCCGCTGATGTAATTCGCATCATCCGAAGCAAGGAACGCCACCGTACCGGCCACCTCGTCAACCGTGCCGAACCGTCTGAGCGGGATGGAGGCAAGCGCGCCTTCCTTTACCTTTTCCGGGAGCACTTCGGTCATCTGGGTCTCGATAAAGCCGGGAGCCACTGCGTTGACCGTGATGTTTCTGGGTCCAAGCTCCTTCGCGCCGGTCAGCGTCATCCCCACGACGCCCGCCTTCGCGGCGGAATAGTTGATCTGTCCCGGATTGCCGTAGAGCCCGGCTACGGAGGAGATGTTGATCATCTTTCCATGGCGTTGCTTTATCATCACGCCGGAGACATGACGCATCATGTTGAACACGCCCTTATAGTTGACATTCATGACTGCGTCAAACTGTGCTTCGGACATTCTGGCCATCAGCCCGTCCTTGGTGATGCCGGCGTTGTTTACCAGCACATCAATGGAGCCAAAATGCGAGACAACCTCTTTTACCATGCGCTCACATTCGTCGAACTTGGAGACGTCTGCCAAAAAGCACTCCGCCTCTACTCCCAGTGCGCGGCATTCCTCGGCGACTTTGACGCCGTCGGAGTCCCTCGTCGCCACATTGTAGCAGTTGATGGCAACATTGTATCCGTCTTTTGCAAAGCGTTTCGCAATGCAAGCGCCGATTCCGCGTTCCGCACCGGTCACCAGTACTGTCTTACTCACAGTGCAATCCCCCTTAAATGAGAAAAGTTTTTTATCAAATCCTGCGCTTCAGAAACAATCTCTTCGATAATATCCTTCGCACTCTGGCAGCTGTGGACAAGACCCGCAATCTGTCCGGCCATGAAAGACCCATGCTGAAGGTCGTCCTCTTGTACCGCCGTTTTGAGCGACCTCATGGTCAGCTCCTCTACCTCCCCAAAGGACGCCCCGTTTTTCTCCATTTCGAGCAATTTCTTTGCAAGCGGGCTGTTCAGAGAGCGCACACCGCGCCCGAATGTCCTGCCCGTCACGATGGAATCGGAGTCCTTTGCATCGAGTACCATTTGCTTATAAGTACCGCTGATCTGGCATTCCTCCGCTGTCAGAAACCGTGTCCCGAGCTGGACGCCTTCGGCGCCGAGCATAAGGGACGCCGCCATTCCCCTGCCGTCTGCGATACCGCCTGCGGCAATGACCGGGATATTAACCGCATCTACAACCTGGGGAACCAGCGCCATCGTCGTCATCTCCCCGATGTGCCCGCCGGATTCACAGCCTTCCGCAACCACAGCATCCGCGCCCGCCTTCTCCATTTTCTTGGCAATGGCGACGGAGGGGATGACCGGAATCACCTTGACCCCCGCCTCTTTGAGAGAGGGAATGTATTTTGCAGGGTTGCCCGCGCCGGTTGCTACAACGGCGAGCCGTTCCTCGATAACAAGCTGCACCAAATCCGGAGAATGCTCGCTCATCAGCATGATATTCAACCCAAACGGCTTGTCCGTGAGCTCCTTTGCGCGCTTTATTTGTACGCGCACCTCTTCTGCCGGCAGAGAAGCCCCGGCGATCAGCCCAAGGCCTCCCCCATTGGAGACGGCCGCCGCCAAGGTCGCGTCCGCCACCCAAGCCATACCGCCCTGGATGACCGGATACTGTATCTGTAATAATTCAGTCACTTTTGTTTTCATTTGCCGGCTCCTTACCACTCAAAAACTGCGGCGGCATAGGTGAGGCCCGCACCAAAGCCGACTACCACGATTTTATCGCCAGACCTAAAAGTGCCGCGCTCATTGTACTCGTCCAGGCACAGCGGGATACTGGCACTGGAGGTATTGCCGTATTCTGCGACATTGACAAGGAATTTTTCCATCGGAAGCCCCAGGGCCTTCGCCGCCGTCTGCACAATCCGGATATTTGCCTGGTGCGGCACGATGAAATCAATATCCGAAAGGGTCAGGCCTGCACGCTCCACGGCTTTTTCTACGGCTTCCGGCATTGCCTTAACTGCAAATTTATAGACGGCCCTGCCATCCATATATAAATAGTGGTCCTTTGCCCCGGTAAATCCGTCCGGATGCTCTGCTCCCTTGGTGGAAAAGGGATTGAGATTGTCGTGCGTTCTCGCATAGAGGACATGCGCGTCGTGCGCATCCATCGCAAGGTAGGAAGAAAATAACCCATCACCCAATGTCAGGATTGCAGCTGCCGCGCCGTCCCCGAACAATACGCAGGTCGAGCGGTCGGTGTAATCCGTGATTTTGGAGAGGGTTTCCGAGGAAACGAGCAGGACGTTTTTTGCAGCCCCGGTTATCAGATATCGGTAAGCGGTATCCATGCCATAGACAAAGCCGCTGCATGCAGCGTTTACATCCATCCCAAAGGCATTCCATGCTCCAATTTCCCGTTGTACCATGCTTGCAACCGATGGGCTGTAAAAGTCGCCCGTTACTGTCGTAATAAGAATCATATCGATTTCATCCGCTGTCATCTTCGCCTTGTTAAGCGCCCGTTTTGCCGCTTTGGAGGCCATCATCCAGGTGGGTTCCCCATCCGATATGTGGCGCACTTTCATTCCGGTACGGGTGGTGATCCATTCATCCGAGGTGTCGACGATTTTCATAAAATCTTCGTTGCTTGCAGTGTTATCGGGGGCGTACCGTCCAGTCGCCAGTACCTTAATACCCTTCATGTTTCAAACTCCCTCTTGCGTTCACGTTGTGATTATGGTATATATTAAAAGATTGAATTTGTAAAAAACATACAGCTTCATATCTATTTATATTAGACTTTCATACAGAGGTTTGTCAATGAATTTTTTGTGAACACGGAGGATGGCAGTATGTCAAAAAAAGCGTATCTTTTTTGCGGGCAGGGCTCCCAGTACAACGGGATGGGAACGGAACTCTACGATTCCTTTGCGCCTGCGCGCCATGTCTATGACACGGCCTGTGAGGTACTGGGCTTCGATTTGAAAGAGCTTTCTTTCGAAGACAGCGGGGAAAAAATTAATCAAACCCGTTATTCCCAGCCACTTATCTTCACACATTCCCTGGCTGCTGTCTACAGCCTGGAGGAAGCCTGCGGCAGGCCCGATGCGGTTGCCGGGCACTCTCTCGGCGAGTATGCGGCGCTGACCTATGCCGGGGCTTTCAATTTGGAAACCGGGCTAAAAATTATTGCAGCGCGCTCCGCAGCCATGCAAAAAGCGGCGGAACAGCACCCGGGCGCGATGTTCGCCATCATCGGCAGCGACAACGACACCATCGCAAGGGTCTGTGAGGAGACCTCCGGCTTTGTGATGCCGGTCAACTACAATACACCGGCACAGACCGTTATCGCTGGAACACCTGAAGCGGCGCAGGCTGCCGCGGATACCCTCTCCGGCATGGGTGCGAAGGCGGTCAAGCTCGCCGTCAATGCGGCATTCCATTCCAAGCTGATGGAGGGGGCCGCGGAAGAGTTCTACGAACAGATTAAAAATTTTCCTTTTCACGCGCCGAATATCCCGGTGTTTTCCAATGTGACCGGTACCGCCCTGCCAAAAGACACTGACCTTGCTCTTTATCTGAAAAAGCATCTTGTCTCCCCGGTACAGTTTGTCACTGAAATGCAGAATATGACGGACGCGGGAATTGATACTTTTGTCGAGTTCGGCCCGGGAAAGACTCTCTCTTCTTTTGTACGGAAATTTTCCAAAGAGCTCGCTGCCTGCAATGTCGATACTCTCAAAACCTATGAGAAGGCGGTCTCGATTCTGAACAAATAAAAAGCCTCATCCCCGCCGTGAACTGTGAACTACCCCAGAATGTACAGACAGCACAAAAAGCCCCTAA
This sequence comes from uncultured Oscillospiraceae bacterium, assembly GCA_900543705.1. Classification (GTDB taxonomy): domain Bacteria; phylum Bacillota; class Clostridia; order Oscillospirales; family Ruminococcaceae; genus Pseudoruminococcus_B. The sequence continues at coordinate 83 of UQSL01000041.1, read as the reverse complement.
GTAGGAAATATTAAGCTTTAATCGGAGTGGCGCAGCGAGAGCGGCGCCACTCCAGTTTTTAACTGGATGCGCTCGTGGTTATA
>UQSL01000040.1 GCA_900543705.1 uncultured Oscillospiraceae bacterium | reverse complement strand
CCGCTCCACCTGAAATCCTGCCGCTCCCTCTTCCAGATAGATTCGTTCCCATGCTATAGTCCTACTCCGTACAACACCAAACGATTTGTTATTACTGGAATAACTGTATCCCCCTTTCCCAATACTGTTACTATGCATGAAAAAATTTTTCTATTAGCACTTATGGCTATGTTTTTCCCATAACATGATTGTCTCAAGTTCCTTAGCAAAAATGGATAAAATTATTTTTATATCAAATAAAAATCAAGTCGAAATAACGAAATAATTGTAAAGAGTGATAAAAGATTGACAATCAAACCATTGGGTAGTATTCTAATAATGATAATTGTTTAAGACTTAAACAATTGATTCTTCTCCCCGGACGCGGGATATCGGAAGAATCTGGATTATTGGAGTGAGGGAAATGAAGTTCAAATACAAATGGTGGGGAAAAGGGGATATCGATGCGTCCTTCGGTATCTTTTTTGACGGGTTTTCCAAAATCCTTTCGGCCACCGGAATTATGATGTTTGTCTTTGGGATGCCGGCGGACATCGTACTGGGAAAAATTGTACCCGGTATTGGTCTTGCAATTTTTGCAGGCAACCTCTGGTATTTTTATGAAGCAAGGGCTTTAGCGAAAAAGGAAAAACGCCAGGATGTCACTGCACAGCCTTTTGGAATCGGCGCTTCCCAATTGACCGGATGGCTTTACCTGATTATGGGGCCTATTTATTGGCAGACCGGCGATGCAGAGCTGGCTTTTCAGATTGGTCTTGCCGCGGCGTTGATTGGCGGATTCATTGAAGTACTGGGAGGGTTTGTCGGACGTTGGATTGTCAAAGTGATCCCCCACAGTGCATTGATGGGAAATATGGCTTCTTCTGCGATTGTTTGGCTGTCCTTCGTTGGTATTGCAATGGTATTCGACCGCCCCATCTATGCGTTGCTGCCAATGTTTATCATTATTATTGATTATCTAGGTAAAGCGGATAAGCGGTTTCAGAAAATCCCCTCCGGACTGGTTGCCATTGTCCTGGGTGCGGCAATTGCCTGGGCTACGGGCTATCTGACACCGGAAAACTTTATTTCTGCATTTTCAAACCTTGGGTTTTATCCCCCAACATTCTGCGGACTGGATATTGCCAAGGGATTCCGCGGGATCTTTCCGTTTTTGCCGATTATCATTCCTTTGCAGCTCAACAATTTCCTCTCCACGCTGCAAGGGATTGAAGCTGCAAAGTCAGTAGGGGATGTCTATCCAGAGCGCCGTTCTATGGTAATGGACGGCTGCTCTACCATTCTCGGTTCCCTGTTTGGCAATCCATTCCCGACAACAGTTTACTTTGGGCATCCGGGTTGGAAAGAGATTGGGGCAAGGGCCGGATTTTCCCTGGCCAATGCGGGAGCATACCTGCTCATCTGCATGACGGGTTTGACCGGAGTGCTAATGGCGTTGATTCCCACGGAAGCGGTTATGGTGCTGCTGATTTTTGTCGGGTTCTCCGTTACAGCAAGTACGTTCCAAGAGCTTGACCGCAAATACACCAATGTGGTACTGCTCTCCTTAATCCCGATCCTTTTCCAATATATTCAGACACTCATCAACTCGACGGCACAAGCAGCAGGTACCACGGTTGCAGAAATTGGGGCGGCCAAATTTGCGGAGTTTTCTGTCCAAATACAAGGGATCCAGTATCTGGGCAACGGGGCATTTCTATCTAGCCTTTTGATTGCGGGACTTTTAGCCTACGTGCTGGACAAGAAATATTTTCTCTCTGCGGCGTTTGGCGTGGCTCTGGCCTTCTGCTCCTTTGTCGGCATGATCCATGCGGATTCCGTGGCATTGTTCCCACCGGTTGGCGTGACCTTTGGAGTGATTTATCTGGTTGTTGCGGCACTCTTGGCGGTTAAGGGCTTTTTATTCCGGAATACGGCCCGGAAGGTAGAACCTGCGCCTGAAGCGCCTTAATCTTAAGGTTTATAGGAATTTTCTATATGCAAGGCAGGTGAAGCGGACAGGGCGTATTTTTCTCTATCTAAAAAACATGAAGTTCCAATATGAGGAGGAAACAAAAACATGGGTAACGTAAAAATCCCTTTGTTCAAAAAAGCAGACTTGGACGCTTCCATCGGCGTATTTTTTGATGGGTTTTCCAAGGTCATTGTAGCAATCGCGATTCTAGTAGGTACCTTTGGACTTGGCGGAAGCACAGTTTTTGGCACAATGATGCCGGGCGTGCTTGTCTCCGTCCTTGCATTAAACGGAGGGCTGTGGCTGTATTACCGCCATGTTGCAAAACAGCGCGGGGATGCAAACCTGACCGCAATTCCTGCCGGGCTCCAAGCTGGGCGTATGTTTATCTGGCTGTTCAGCATCATGCTGCCGGTCTTCAATGCCACCGGCGACGCTATGATGGGCTTTAAAGTCGGCGTGCTGGCGCACTTCATCGGCGGTGCGGTCTTTATCATCGGCGCCTTTTTGGTACCGAAAATTTTGAAAATCGTTCCGGCCGGCGCTCTGTTCGGCTCCCTGGCGGGCGGAGCTATGGCATTTTTGATTTTACAATCCATGGACGGTACTTTGAAAATGCCGCTGGTCGGCTGGCTATCCCTGATTGTGCTGTTTGTCATCTATCTGGGAAAGGTCAACACCAAGCTCCCGGCAGCTTTGATTGCCATTGTAATCGGTGCGGGCATTGCCTGGATTACCGGTGCAATGAGCTTTTCCACTGTTACCGAATCCCTGTCCAATCTGAGTTTTTATCTCCCGAAGTTTACCTTCTGGATTTTTTCTTCCGACGTCATTGCAAACACCATCCCGTTTTTGCCGATTATCATCGTGTTCTCCCTCAATGAGGTTATCACCGGCATCCAGGCGGTGGAACAGGCAAAAGAGTGCGGCGACACCCACTTTACTACGACAAAACCGTTGGTTTTAGCAGGTGCGGCCAGCATGATCGGCGCCCTCTTCGGAAGCCCGCTGGCTGTTGGCCTTTACTGGGGTTATCCGGGATGGAAAAAGATGGGCTCCGGTACCGGCTACCATCTGGGGATTGTCGTCCTCTATGCAATCGTCGGCCTGACCGGCCTCTCTGCAATCATCACCGCCTTTATTCCGGAAGCAGTTGTCCTGCCAATCCTGGTATTCGTCGGGATTTCCAGCTACTCCCAGGCGTTTGAGGTCGTCAAAAAGAAGTACTATCCGGCGGTTATCATGGCGTCCCTCCCGGTTGTCATGGACTTTGTCGTGGATAACATCGCAGAAGGGAAACTTCAGGGATTCCTGGCCTTTGACCCGGGTTCTGCATTCGTTGGTTTGATTGTCGGCTGTGTGTTTGTATTCATCATTGATAATAGCTGGCTGAAAGTCGCTATCACAAATATGGTAGGTCTTGGACTGACTGCAATCGGGATGATCCACTCCCCCGGTCTGCTCTTTACCGATACCTATGCACCGGATTTGGGCTTTATCGCCGCTTACTCTGTTTTGATTGTGGCGTTCCTTATCCTGCACTTTATCAAATTCAATACCAAGACGCATCAGGAAGATATTGAGGCAGAGAAGGCTGCGGAACGTACTGCTATTTTGGAAGCCGCCCAAAAGGTTAATGCGGAAATTGCACAGGAAAAGAACTAGTCTTTAAAATTATTTTGGAGGCAATGAAAATGAAAACACTCGTAATTACCGGTGCTGCCCGCCGTAAGGGCCACACCAACCAGATGGTAAAACTGTTTTTGGACACGCTTGGAGGCGAGTATGAGATTATCGACGCTTATCGTGTCAAAAATGTTGGTCCCTGCGTTGATTGCCGCTATTGCTGGAAGAAAAAAGAGTGCGCCATCAAAGACGGTATGCAGGAAATTTATCAGAAGCTGGAAGAGGCGGATAACATAGTCCTGGCCTCTCCCATGTATTTCCACTCTGTCACTGGAAAAATGAAAACCCTTATCGACCGTTTCCAGGTCTACTGGGCTGGCCATGTGAGAAACGATATGCCGGAAAAGCCTCTGCGTAAAGGCGCAATCCTGATGGTCGGAGGCGCACCGAGCTTTCCAAACCAGTTTTTGGGCGGCGAACTGGTTCTTAAGAACCTACTGAATGACTTGAGTACGGAATGCCTTGGAGAGGTATGTCTGCCTAACAGTGACCGTGATTCTCTGGAGACTCGCCCAGATATTGCACAGCAGGTCGTAGAGCTAGCCGAAAAGATGAAAGCGGCATATGAAGCAAAATAGGGAATGAAAACCATTCCAATTATAAAAAATAATGATACTTTATAAGGAGGAAATTATTATGCAGGGTTACACTTATGTAAAAGGCGAACATTATCCAGTAGAGCATCTGGTTTTTGAGACCGCTCCGGAATTTGTCCAGGAGTTTTTGGAAGTCGACCACGAGGTCTGGACCCTGGGTGAGGCGGAGAGTGATCTGTTCGACCATATCCCGTTTTTGTACAAAGAGGTTTGGGTCAACGACAATAAGCCGGGCGAAATGCACTTCATCTTTGTATGGGAGAGCCTTGAGAGCTGGAGAAAAGTTGACGATAAGGATTTTCAAGCTGCCCTGATTGCACGCTTTGAGTCCAAATTCCAGCATCCGTACAAGCTGACCCGTTGTGTGCAGAACGAGGAGAATTTTGGCATTCACCGTTACAGCCGCTTTGAACGTATCTAAGCTCTGGGAAAGGAAGGAACACCTATGAAATTTGAGAATAAAGTTGTTATCGTCACCGGGGCAAGCTCCGGCATCGGCGAAGGCGTTGCAAAGATGTTTTTATCCGAAGGCGCAAAAGTCGTCGGCTGCGGCATCGAACCCGCTATGAAAATTGAGGACAGCAACGCCGTCTATGTACAGGCTGACCTGACCCATTTTGAGCAGGCTCAGAATGTTGTTGCAAAGGCAGTGGAAGCCTTTGGCAAGGTGGACAAGCTGGTCTGCTGCGCAGGCGTCACCTTTATTGGCTCCCTGGAAAATACCTCTTATGAGACCTTTATGAGGGAGATTTCCATCAACCTCGGCGGCGTGTTCAATATGTGCAAAGCCGCTGTGCCGAAACTGAAAAAGCAGGAGGGCGCTTCCATTGTCACCATTGGTTCTGACCTCGGCGTCCGTCCGATTCCCGAGAGAATCGGCTATTGCCCGTCCAAAGCCGGAGTGATCATGCTCACCAAGTGTATTGCACTCGAATATGCTCCGGATATCCGTGTCAACTGCGTCCTTCCGGGCCTTGTCCGCACTCCGATGATTGAGCAGCGCTTTGAAGAGGCTGACGATCCGAAGGCGTTGGAAGAATCCTATGCCTCCCTGTATCCGCTGCACAAGATGGGTAAAGTCTCTGATATGGCGAACGCTGTCAAATTCCTTTCCAGCGAGGAAAGCGGCTTTATCACCGGCGAGATTATGAACGTCTGCGGCGGAAGCTTAATTTAAAGGAGGACGAATCTATGGCAACATCTCTGTTTAAAATGCCTTTTGATGTAGACCGCTTGAAGGTGGAGCGCATTTATGCCAGCAAGGAACTGGACAACTGCTCGGTAGAAACCCTTAGCTGTGACAAAATCCGCAGCATTTATGGGGATTTGAAGTTTGCAGAACTTCATGAAGACCGTCCCTGTACTTACACCTCCCTGGTTACTTCCATTGATGGGAGAATTGCTTTTACCGACGCCCCGCAGGGCCCGCTGATTGCAAAGCTCAACAAATATGACGCGGCCGGCGCAGATACCGACTGGTTCATCCTCAATATGCTGCGAGCGGTTTCCGATGGCGTTATGTTAGGTGCCGGCACCATGAACGCCGAGCACGATTATACCTGTCATGTCTTTGACCAGGATATGGAAGATATGCGCATCGAGGCCGGCAAGAACCCGGTTCCCTGGAATATCATCACTTCTCTGGATGCTACGGATATCCCGTTTGACCATGTTCTGTTCAATACCCCGGAAGTCCCGGTCATGATCAGCACCTCGAAAAAAGGTGTGGAACTGGTGGAAAAGGAAATCAAAAATGAGTACTTTGTCGTCACCGCCTCCTCTGTGGAAGAAGTCACGGACGAGCTGATTGTAAAGATGAAGGAAAATTCAGACAAGGTCCTGGTTATCGGCACAGGAGATACGGCGCCGGATTCCAAGGTGGCTCTGTATATCCTCAAGCGCTTTGGAATTGACCGCCTGCTGGTGGAGACCCCGTCCTATATGCACTATCTGGTTTCCCAGAAGATGATGGACGAGCTGTTTTTCAATTACTCCTGCATTTATGTCGGCGGGCAGGCCCTGACCATCGGAAAATTTGGAAAAGAGTTTGGTTCCAAAGATCATCCGCATACCAGGGTTCTCTCCATCCACAGTCACAGCGACCACTTCTTCTATTTCCGCCACAAACTGCTGTACGATTAATAATTTTTGGGGGAATCATAGCTGGCTCTTGAAGCGTTCCTCCCCTGATTGTAAGGTATCAAAAGAGGAGCCTGTTTCGGCTCCTCCTTTTTTCATCAAAGGATATCAGGATGCGGATGACTCGGAAGAAGCGGATTCTCGGAAAAAATGCTCAATCGTCTGGCTTGCAGCCCCGAGAATCGCCCCATTTTTCCCAAGACAGGAGAGCATCACCTGCTCGGAATGGGTGATGGGGAGAATCATTCTGCGCAGGACTTCGGGTAGATAATAGGGCAGGGAATTCAAAAGCTCAGAGCTGATGGCAATGGCTTCGCAGTCAAAAATAAAGATGATGTTGGTAAGCCCAACTGCCAGATTGGAGAGGAAGCGGTCAAGCACCTGCTTTGCGGAAGGGTCTTGGTGCTGAATCAATATTACTAATTCCTGAATGCTGTGGATAGGCTTTTCCAGTAAGGTGTTGGCATGGGCGATGACTGCTCGGTCTGAACAGTACTGTTCCCAGCAGCCGAACTTTCCGCAGTGGCACTGTATCGGTTCATCAAAATTGATGGTATGGTGCCCGATGGCGTTTGCGAAACCATGGTACCCCCGCATCAGTTCCCCATTGGTAATTAATCCTGCTGAGATGGAATCGCTGATATTGACCACGGCAAGGCTCTGATAAGGGGTTTTAGCCGACTGGCCGTCGTTTAAATCAAAGGTGTTCCTTTCGATGTTCTGTTGAGCAATGGCGGCGAGATTTCCGTCGTTGTCGATACAGACTGGAACATGATACCGTTCTCTGAGCAGGGTGCAGATATCAATATTTCTCCATCCAAGGCTTGGGACAAACCGGATAAGCCCGGATAAATCGACGATGCCGTGTACGGAGACACCGATTCCGACCAGGCCATAGCGCACAGATGGCTGGTCTTTGAGCAGTTCGTCCAGACAGCGGCAGATCTGTTCGTAAACAGAAGGGAAAGCCGTGTTTTGAATGGAAAACTGGTTTCTGGAAAGGATGTTTTCCCCGGAAAGGTCGGTCAAAATCGCCCTGACATTGCGGATATCAATATCCAGAGCGACGGCATAACCCACATCGAGGAGCGGCTCAAGTAAAATCGGGCGCCTTCCGCTGGCTGAGGTTCCGCGTTCTGTCTCTTTGAGCAGTCCTGCGTCAATCCATTCCTTGACAATTGTGGAGACAGTTGCCTTGTTCAATCCGGTCAGGTTACAGATATCCACTCGGCTGATGGGGTAGTTATGGAGAACCTGCTTGATAATTTCCCAGCGGTTGGCGGTACGGATATCCTTTGTCTGGGTAATTTTCATGAGGGAACACTCTTTTCTTTCGACAATCGTTGTTATGTATGTTATTATAATATAGCTGTAGGAAAAATACCATCCTTTCCGGTTTTCCTGCTGGGATGGAAAAATTAGAAAAAGCAAAGGAGAATGCAGAATATGCCTTGCGTTCAAATAAAGACAAATACAACTGTAAATGCTGAAAAAGCGGAGAAAATCAAACATGAACTTGGAAAGGCCATCACATTCCTGCCTGAGAAGACAGAGCAATGGCTGATGGTTACTTTGGAGGACAACTGCCGCATCTGGTTCCATGGGGAATCCGGCCGTCCAATGGCGATCGTGGAAGTGAAAGTATTCGGGAACAAAGTTGACTCAGAAGGCTCTCAGAAGATGACCAAAGCCGTATGTGAGCTTTTCCAAAAGGAACTCGGCGTAGACCCGAAAGATATCTATGTCCGGTATCTGGCGTCCATGGACTGGGGCTGGAACAACGCAAATTTTTAAAGTGAAAAGCCTGCCTCTGGCAGGCTTTTTTGATGCCTGATAAAAATCTATTGTATTGCATAAAAATTTATTTTTTATTGCAATCAAATGATAACCATATCCTTCTGACACATTATGCGATTCCTACCGATGAAAATGCAAACATTGCAGAAATGAATCCTACTGACGACTGCATATTGAAGAAAAAAGAGCCGGCAAATTTTCTTCGAGCAAAAAAATAATTACAAGAATCACGTGCAGAATAGTTGCTTAAATTTCTTTCTTGTGATATATTATAAAAAAGACTTTGACGGAGACAGTAAGCTTATCCTGAAAGCTCCAGTGAGCCGGGAAAGGTGCGAACCCGGTACGATTAAGGATCAGTTGAATATCACTCCCGAGTTGCATACCGAAAGAGTAATCAAGTAGAGTATGACGGCTTCCTACCGTTAATAAGGGCGCATATGCTAGTATAGTGTAAAATGGGTGGTACAGCGGAAGCATGACTTTCGTCCCAATGCGATATTTCGTTTTGGGACGGAAGTTTTTTATTTTGTCCCTGTTTGTTTGAAATCCCATGATTATATGGGGTTTAAACCTTCATAACTAATGTTTGAACTGCAAGCAAGATTAATAGTGGAAAGGATAATCGGCAATGGATAACAATTTGATTAAAAATGAGCATGATATCCTCACGTTCTGGGAAGAAAATTCCTGCTTCGATAAGTTGAGAGAAAAAAACAAAGACGGGAAACCGTTTCGCTTTCTCGATGGACCGATTACGGCAAATAATGCCATGGGAATCCATCATGCCTGGGGCCGCAGTATTAAGGATATTTTTTTGCGCTACAAAGCCATGAATGGATATTCCTGCCAATATCGCAACGGGTTTGATTCGCAGGGGCTCTGGGTTGAAGTGGAAGTCGAAAAGGAACTGGGCTTTCAGGACAAAAAGGATATTGAACACTATGGCACGGAAAACTTTACGCGCAGATGCGTAGAACGTGTGAAAAAGTATTCCGGTATTATTACACAACAGGCAAAACGTCTGGGCCAGTGGATGGATTGGAATAATTCTTATTATACGAATACAGACGAAAATATCACCGCAATCTGGCATTTTCTTAAAGTATGCCATAAAAACGGATGGATCACACAGTCTCATAAGCCAATGCCCTGGTGCCCTCGATGCGGAACGTCTCTGTCTGAACACGAAATGACTGGTTCCCATCAGGATGTTACCCATACGGCTGTGTTTGCAAAGCTTCCGTTGAAAGAACAAGACCTGGATATTTTGGTATGGACTACTACCCCCTGGACTCTTTCCGCCAATGTTGCCTTAGCGGTAAATCCTGACTTGGACTATGCGGTTGTGGAATTGCCGGAATCTTCTCGCCCTCTTGTCCTTGCAAAAACCGCCCTCTCTGTGATCGAAGGCGAACGCAAGGTAATGAAATTTATGAAAGGCCAGGAACTGGTTGGCCTTACTTATGAGACCTTTTTCCCGTTTTTGGATGTCCAGAAGAATCTGCCGCATAGAATTGTCGCATGGGAAGAAGTCGCCGCAGACGAAGGAAGCGGCGTAGTACACATTGCCCCCGGCTGCGGTGTTGAAGACTTTGAACTTGGCAAAAGAGAAAACCTTGCTGAAATCTGTCCCGTCGATGAGGCCGGAAAGTTTCCTGATAATTACGGTTTTCTCGCCGGAAAAACAGCCAGTGAGGCCGCCCCTTTGGTGTTCGATGCACTAAAGGAACAGGGCAAACTGTTTAAGACTCACCAGTACACGCACAGTTATCCGGTTTGCTGGCGCTGTAAAAATGAAGTCCTGTTCCGCCTTGTCGGTTCCTGGGTTATTAAAACCGATGAGATCCGCCCCAAATTGATCAAAGCTGCGGAAGGAGTAAAATGGAACCCGCCTTTCGCCGGCAAACGGATGCAGGACTGGCTTGCTAATATGGGAGATTGGAATATCTCCCGCAAAAGATTTTACGGACTTCCTTTGCCCTTTTATCACTGCAGTAAGTGTGGGCATTTGACTGTTGTAGGTTCAAAAGAAGAGCTGCGGGAATTGGGCGGCGAAAAAGTGGATTCTCTACCCGAATTGCACCGTCCCTGGATCGATGAAATCACAATTAAATGTCCCGAATGCGGGGAAACCGTATCGAGAATCCCGGAAGTAGGTGATGTTTGGCTGGATGCTGGCATTACTCCCTTTTCCACGCTGGGCTATTTCAGCAATCGGGAAGAATGGGAAAAGTGGTTCCCAATTGAATGGGTAATTGAGATGAACGAGCAGATTCGCCTCTGGTTTTATTCCCTGTTGTTTATGAGCGTCACCTTAACAGGAAAAGCCCCCTATGAGCAGGTTATGACACACGGCAGTGTCGTACAGGAGGACGGGTCAAAGTTCCACAAATCCGGTTACATGATCCGTTTCGATGAAGCCGCTGAAAAAATAGGTGCTGACACAATTCGTTACCTTTATGCAGGCGCCAACCCCTCAACAGATGTCCGTTTCGGATATCATCTGGGTGACGAAGCCCGTCGAAAACTGCTGGGTCTTTGGAACATCTATACCTTTTTCATGACATATGCCGAGTTGGATCATCCAACGATAACCGATGAAAAATCGGATAATCTGACGGACCGGTGGCTGGATAGCCGTATGCAGGATTTTGTCACCAAAGCTGTGAAAAGCTATGAGAACTATAATACCGCTGAACTAATTCGGGAGTTTGAGATTTGCGTCGATGATGTTTCGAACTGGTATGTCCGGCTGTGCCGCCGTCGTTTTTGGAAGACCGCGATGGATGATGATAAGCAAAAGGCCTATAACACACTCTATCACGCGGTGAAACTGATTTGCCAAGTAATGGCGCCTGTCATTCCTTTTATGACGGAAACTATTTGGCAAACGATGATTGTACGGTTCGGAAAAGCGGAATTGTCCGTGCATTTATCCGATTTTCCAAAGCCGGAGACTGTTGACGCCGACTTACTGAATGAAGTAAAATCCGTTCGTGAGATCATTGCAGGCGGCATGAAGCTCCGAAACGAGAGCCAGATAAAAGTTCGCCAGCCTCTTTCCGTGTTGTATGTTGACGCGGCCCAGTCGGCAATTTGCGAAAAATACGCCTCCTCCATCAAGGATGAGCTGAATGTAAAAGAGATTACGATTATCTCCGATTGGGATAGCCTTGGCAATACTGTTTTATCTCTTGATTTCAGGAAAGCCGGACGCGTACTCAAAGGGGATGTCAACACCGTGAAAGGGCTCCTTGGCAATCTGACGGAAATGAAAATGCAGCAGGCGGTTGCTTCGCTGAAAGCCAATGGTGAGCTGAAACTGGGAGAGTTTACGCTTTCCGCGGATATTTTGGCCTCAGCAACGGTAGATAAGCCGGGGATTAAGCGCCTTTCCGGTGAAAATCCTCTGGCTTTGTGCATTACTATCACCCCAGAACTCAAAGCGGAAGGCATCTATCGTGAAATTCTGCGTAACTGCCAGGTTTTGCGTAAAGAGGCAGGGTTTGAGGTGGCCGATCGAGTAAAGATCGGGTTCATTGCCGCCAGTGAGCCAGTATGCTCTGTCATTCAAAAGTATACGGCAAATATCGAGCAAGAGGCTTTAGCGACCATTTGCGAACTATCCAATCCGCTTACGGAAAAGACCATTGAGATCGATGGCGAAAAGCTGACAATCACGATTGCAAAATAGATGAAGCGATTCCAGAAATCTTGCTGTAAAAAGCAGCAAGATTTCTGTCTTTTTTCATCTTTTAAGAACTATGCAAAATTCCTCTTGTTTTACTATGTGTTTTTGTCTCTTTTTTTGTCAATCATCTGGAACAAATGGAAAACACTCTTTTTGTACGTCATTATCGCCAATATACGAGAGGATCATCCTATAAATATTGTAAGAAAAGCCTAGAGAAGCCAAAAAAACAAGACGGCTGCCCTTTTTTGAAAGAATACCCCGGTCTCTTTATAATAGGGGTATACAAAAGGGAAGCTCACTTTTGTATGGAAGGAAAACGATTACTATGACCCTGCAAAGACCAAGCCGCGTTGCCGCAATCCACGACTTATCCGGATTCGGGCGCTGTTCTCTGACTGTGATTTTGCCGCTGCTCTCCGCCATGGGTGTTCAGGTATGCCCTGTGCCGACCGCTGTGTTATCCAGTCACACCGGTGGCCTGCTTGACCCGGTCTTCCGCGATCTGACCGACTATATCGAGCCATGCCTGAATCACTACAAACAGCTTGGAATCGATTTCGAGTGCATTTACAGCGGGTTTTTGGGTTCGGATGACCAAATTGAGCACTGTCTCGATTTCTTCAACGCCTATCCGAATGCACTTGCGGTCGTCGATCCGGTCATGGGAGACCACGGAAAGGCTTATCGGACCTGCAATAAAAGCATCCAGGCCGGGATGAAACGGCTGGTGCAGGTGGCGGACATCATCACCCCGAATGTCACGGAATGTTCCATCCTGCTCTCGCAGGATTATTCTGCACAGCCTTTGACTCACTCCCAGGCGAAAAGTATGCTGGTCCGCCTGTCGGAATTTGGGCCGAAAATCGTCGTTATTACCGGTGCGCCGCTTGCGACGGGGAAAATCGCAAATCTGGGATATGACCGGGAGAAAAACGCATTCTGGTCCATTGAGTGCGAGTATGTCCCTGTCTCCTATCCAGGCACGGGCGATGCATTTGCAAGCATCCTGGTCGGCGGATTGCTTACCGGAGACAGTCTCCCGATGGCGATTGAGCGGGCGACCCGCTTTCTGGAGGTAGCCATTAAGACTACCTACAGCTATTCGAGTGATACCCGCTATGGCATCATGCTTGAAAAGGTTTTGCCCGAACTATTGCGCAACGACATTCTGCATGGTTACAGCGCCTTTTGACCTTCCGCACATACTTAGCTTTCCTGTTTAGAAAGGGAGTCATCGTCCATGTCCAGTTCTTCTAAAAAATTCTCCGTCAGCGATATCGTTGTAGTCGGGCTCATGGCGGCAATCATTTTTGTCACCACCAGTTTTATTAAAATTCAGATTCCAACCCCGACCGGCCCAACCATGCTTAAAGTGGCAAATATTATCTGCCTGCTGTCGGGTATGCTCTTTGGAGGTGTTCGCGGTGGTCTTGCTGCGGGAATTGGTTCCTGCCTGTTCGATTTGACCAACCCGGCCTTTGTTGCAGGTGCACCGTTTACCCTGTTCAACTTTTTTATGATGGCCTTTTTGTGCGGAATCATCTCCTCACATGGCAAGCGGGTGGGAAAAGAGACTCTGTTTAACATCGTCGGCGCTGTCTGCGGCTGTGCTGCCTATTTCCTGCTCTACATCGGCAAAAGCGTCATCACGCTAATGCTGGCAGGCAGTGCATTCCCTGCTGCAGTAGTAGCGACCGCTCCGAAGATGATTACCTCCTCCATCAACTCCCTGATTGCTATTGCCGGTTCCTGCCTGCTGGCTCCGTTGTTTATCAAGGCACTCAAATCCACCCGGCTGTTTCAAAATATCTTCCATAAATAATGGGTACCTTCTGGGCAGTCCGCCGCATATGCGGCGGACTGCCCTTTTTTTTTCTGCTTCCAACAAGCTTCTTGACGGTCAAAGCGGAGGGTTCCGCCTTCTGTACATCTGCTCGCCGGTTTGTATCCCGCTTTTCTCCTAACCCTGTTTTGTGGTTTGAGTTTTTCGAAGCAAGGTGCTCAGAACCGTCTTTCTCAAAATCTGAGCCCGATGTTGCGCTTTCTGTATTTTTTCTATTATTTATCGTAATACAATAAAAATAGATTGACTTTCAATAAACAGATGCTATACTAAGGACAGATACATTGAATGTCATTTTGAATCTTTCCAGGAGGTCCTTTGTATGGAACATAAAAAACTATCCCGTCTGCTCATTGCGGTGCTCGCCGGGGTCTTCTGCTGCCTTGTAGCTGTCTATGGCTTTGCCGTGCCCTATTTCGGGAACAGATTCGCCCGCTTTTATCCGGAGTTTTCCGGCTGGTATCTCCCCTGGCTCATCTTTTTAAGCCTGACCGCCCTGCCCTGTCTGGCAATACTGTGCTGTGGGCTGAAAATTGCCCGCAGCATTGGCAAAAACGACACGTTCAGCTTTCAAAACGCCTCCCTGCTCAAATCAATCGCCCTGCTTGTGGCAGGGGATGTGCTGTTTTTCTTTGCCGGCGATCTGGTGCTTTTGTGCATGAACATGAGCCATCCGGCAATTCTGCTCGCCTCCCTACTTATCCTCTTTGGAGGGCTTGCCCTTGCCATCGTCTTTTTCGTCCTCAGCCGGCTGGTAGAACAGGCAGCCCGACTGAGAGAGGAAAACGACCTAACGATTTAAGGGGGGACCGCCGATGATTCTTGTCCATCTCGACGTCATGCTCGCCCGGCGCAAGATGAGCGTCACCGAGCTTTCCGAGCGCGTCGGCATTACCATGGCCAATATCTCGATTTTAAAAAACGGGAGGGCCCGTGCAATCAAGTTTGACACGCTTTCCAAAATCTGTCGGGCCCTCGACTGCCAGCCGGGTGACCTGCTGGAGTGGGTGCCGGATGAATAGAAAAAGACTGTGATTTGAGAAATTCCCTTCTCCTCCCGCATTAAGGAATTGTAAAAAAGCTCCGGCCTGTTCCGAGTCAATGAACGAGCGCTATCTGACATCTGGCTTGTTTATAAGGCGGGGCATGTGAATCGACCTGGAATATGGGAATTTACTCCCGCGTGGTGCCGCAGAGCCTGCCCGCAAAGCTGCTGAAAGTCTTCGAGGAAAATGATGAACACCTTGCATGGCGCTGTGCGAGCAAAACGCCCTCGGTCCAAACCTGGCTTATCCGGAAGGGCGTCCCGATGAAAAATTGGCGGCTGGGACTTGACGAAACTGCAAAGAATGAATATGATAAAGAAAGCCCTATGATTCAAAAAAGAGACGCGCCGGTAAGTCAGCTGGAGAGAGCGCCACTCTCTTAAGGTTACATTGCATCTTTCGCCTAAGGGAAAAAGGCGATTGACAAAAATTCGGATTATAAGTACAATTTAATAGGTTTATTAAATGTCGCTATAGCTCAGCTGGATAGAGCGACAGCCTCCTAAGAATATGTTTTGACATCCGCCTTTGGAGGAAAAGCGATTGACAATCTGTTCGTTTACAACTTAATATTATTATAGATTTTCCAAATGCCCCCTTAGTTAAATGGATATAATAAACCCCTCCTAAGGGTTAGTTGTGAGTTCGATTCTCGCAGGGGGTGCCACCAACAACGCCTGAAAGCCTTGATTTTACTGGGTTTTCAGGCTTTTTTGATTTTTACCCATTTTCAATTTCAGCTAAAATCCTGTTAGCAAATGTTAGCAAGCCGGTTTTTTATTAACTTTGTAACACTCACCTTTCAGGCGGTTGGTCTGCTAACAAAAATTAGCAAGATTTTTGCCGTTTTGCTAACAAAATCAGCTCGTCTGCTAACACGACCATTTTTAGACCCAAAATGCTTGCTAACAAACAAGGCGGTTGACAACTAGGTTTTACCTATATTACTTGCTTCTAATTGGAGAGTTATGCCCTGCTCAAATACTATAATCAAATCGCATACTTTATCATTTTCCACAGATGACATATAGTAAAGTCATCAGGAGGTGTTGTTATGAGAAGCTCTAAATATCATCTATATTTAACCGATTCCGAATACAACAGCATTGTAAATGCTCTTATCAATTTAAAGAATGCACTCATCAATCAAGGTAAGTATACCGATGGTGTTGATGATGTATTGATAAAATTTGTGTCAGCTAAAAAGAAAAGATTCAAAGTAAAATAAGTCCTCTGATTGGGTTCACACCAACCAGAGGACTTATTTATATCATTAGGATAAATTATTTATTTTTATCTATTGATTTGCCAATCTGTGAGCCTACCAAATATCCAAGTAGACCTATAATAGACGAAAGAGGACTTTCAGTATAATAAATGGCAATTCCGGTACCAACTGCACCTAAAATACTACCAATAATTGCGCCAATACCCTCTGCCTTTTTCATTTCATTCAACCTCCTATTATTCCCCAAAATATAAATAAAAATTCAATATGATTATACCACATTAACATCAGCAAATCTACATAAGCCATCTGTTTCAACTTTCGGAACAGGTGGCTTTTTTATTTTCTAAAATTTTTTCAACTTTTTTTAATTTGAGGGGGTGCAAAACGTCTCTCCCAGTTCAAACAAGTGAAGGGATTAATTCCGAACGACGAAAACGGAAGCCTTTCACCTGTACTTTGAAAATTGAATATACAGGTCACTAAGACTTTATTCCTGATGATTTTAGCCACCTTATCGGGTACGCCGAGACTTCTGCAATTCAGAATAGCGAGAACCCCCGGTATAAGTAACAGGCTGCTCCTGTTACGGCGATGACAGTCAGGATGATAATGATACTTCTCTACGGAGCTGGCGGAGAACCCGGCAGAGGTGAGATTCCTATGATACAGATAAGCAGTCTGTTCCTTAGTGACTTCCCTTGAGCTTTTAAGCTTGGCAAGGGGTGTTGAGAACAAATATTGCCCGACCGGTTAGGAAATGAGCCGGTCAAGTACATAGCCATACTGTAATGGCTATGAATACTACGAAAGGAGGACGCACAAAGTGTCAAACTGCAAAACGATTGCGATATGCAATCAAAAAGGCGGAGTTGGAAAGACAACCACTACGGTAAACCTCGGAGTCGGTCTTGCAATGCAGGGAAAGAAAGTATTGCTCATTGACGCAGACCCGCAGGGTGATTTAACAACTTGACTCGGTTGGCAGGATACAGACAACTTGGGTATCACGCTTGCAACGAAACTCACAGATGTAATAAATGAAACGATGAATGACCCTATGACCGGTATTCTGCACCACGACGAAGGTGTTGACCTCGTTCCGGCTAACCTTGAGCTTTCAGCAATGGAGTTTAACCTTGTTAATGCAATGAGCAGAGAAACAGCACTGAAGAATTATCTTGGCGAAGTGAAGGACAAATACGATTATATTCTAATCGACTGTATGCCTTCGCTCGGTATGGTTACTATCAATGCACTATCTGCGGCAGACAGTGAGCCCTTCCCGAAAAAATAGACAGAAAAAAGCGCAGAAAAACGGAATGAAT
>UQSL01000039.1 GCA_900543705.1 uncultured Oscillospiraceae bacterium | reverse complement strand
TTCCTACATGGCTGTCGACCGCGCCGAAGTCTGCGTCATCATGATTGACGCGACCGAGGGCTTTACCGAGCAGGATTCCAAGGTCGCCGGGTATGCGCATGAACAGGGCAAGGCCTGTATCATCGCGGTCAACAAATGGGATGCGGTAGACAAAGACGGCAAGACCATGAACGAGATGAGGAAGAAACTGGAAAACGATTTCAGCTTTATGTCTTACGCCCCGATTATCTTTCTCTCTGCAAAGACCGGACAGCGTCTAAACAAGCTGTTTGAACTCATACACTATGTTAATGGACAAAATGCGATGCGTATCTCAACCGGTATGCTCAACGACCTGCTGTCCAACGCGACGGCGAGAGTGCAGCCGCCATCGGATAAGGGCCGCCGGCTGAAAATCTACTACATGACCCAGCCGAGTACTCGTCCGCCGACGTTTGTCACCTTTGTCAACCGTGCGGATTTGTTCCATTTTTCCTATCAGCGGTATCTGGAAAACCAGATTCGGGCCACATTTGGCCTAGAGGGTACGCCGATTCGTATGATTGTCCGTGAACGCGGGGAGTAAGAAAGGGGAATCATTATGCAAGTCACCGTTTCGCTGGTGCTGTCCGTGCTGGTATCCATCCTTGTCTGTTATCTGCTTGGCAGCCTGAGCTTTGCCATTATTGTCAGCAA
This sequence comes from uncultured Oscillospiraceae bacterium, assembly GCA_900543705.1. GTDB lineage: Bacteria > Bacillota > Clostridia > Oscillospirales > Ruminococcaceae > Pseudoruminococcus_B. The sequence goes on along the minus strand of UQSL01000039.1, from coordinate 16,776 downwards.
GTGTATTGCCAAAAAGGATATCCGGGAATTTGGGAGCGGAAACGCGGGGATGACGAATGTCCTGAGGACTTTGGGAAAGGGCCCGGCGGCCCTGACCCTGCTCGGCGATCTCGGTAAGGCAGTCGTCGGAGTGCTTCTCAGCCGCCTGCTGCTGACGTACTGGGGACAGGTGCCGGAGGAATTCCTGACGATGTTTTTGTATCTGGCGGGGATTTTCGTGGTGCTCGGGCATATCTACCCAGTGTACTACGGATTTCACGGCGGCAAGGGGATCGCCACTTCGGCGGGCGTTTTGCTGATGGTCGACCCGATTGTGTTTGTCGGGGTCGTCGTGGTGTTCCTAGTGGTGGTGCTGTTTTCCAAAATCGTCTCACTTGCTTCCATTTGCGCGTCGGTTGCGGCACCCATCATTACATATGTTTCTCAGCTGCTGCTTGGGGCACAGCATGCCTTGCTTGACGCTTTGTGTGTGCTGGTGTTTGCAGTGCTCGTCATCATCATGCATCGCAGCAATATTGTGCGCCTTGCCAACGGAACGGAAAACAAGTTCGGCCAAAAGAAATAAAGTGAAAGCCCTCCGGTACAGAAAACTGGACCGAAGGGCTTTTGAATGCAAAAAACTTCCTGCTCAGCCTGATAGAAAAGGCCGCTGTTACCAGAACAGCGGTCTATTTTTTAAAGCTTGAACATCTCTTCGTCGTAATCCGGGAGCTTTGGCATGCGTTTTGGGATACGCTTGAGCGGGTCATAGACAAATTTACGGCAGGAATAGTAGGGAGCGACGATTCCCTGGCGTTCGCAGAGGATACTCTCCCCATCCTTACTTTTTGTCCCATTGGCGCAGTATTCGCAGGAGGGCTCTATTGTATTTCCGAAAAACTTACGTTTAGTAAACATGATGGATTTCCCCTTTCGCTTTTTATCATAGCAAATCGACAGGAAAAAAGCCAGAGGAAGCTGTAAATCCACCTTTATTTCTTCCTGCGGCAAAGGTGGAGGCGGCCGTTTTTTTGTTGAGACTTTCCTTTTGCCCCCGCCACCAAGACTAGGCATGCGAGGAAAAACAGAATCGATGTGAGTGCCGAGAAGGAAAAAGTACGAATCTCGCTTTGCACCGGAATCTGGGAAGGCCCAAAGACATTGACCACCGGGGAAAACAGCTTGAACAGTAAAAAGGCCAGGACAGTGGAAAGCGTACAGTGGACAAGCTTGGAGAGAACATAGGGGCCGAACCTGATGCCGACATCCTGTAAAATGGCACGAACCTGAAAAAGCACCGACAGCCCGGAAAATGCGGTAAAAGCGCAGCAGAGGAGCACCGATGTCATTCCACCGCATGAGGCTGCCGCCTTGCAGCCGGAAGTAACCTCCAAAAATCCTGAGATGATTGCTGTGATGAAGGAGGAATCCATATGCAAGATTCCCGCAATCCATGCAAACACACCGAACCCACTGAGCAGCCGCAGGATTACGGCAAACACCACGACAAAGGCGCACAGCGCCATCATTGCGGAGGCGCTGTCCGTAACTGCCTTGACAAAGGCGAGGCTTACTGGGGTACGGGGCGCTTTCATCGGGCGGTAGACAGGTTTGTGACGTTCGGATAGGGAGGAAACCAATGCTATGAGCAGGGCAGACAAAATCTGTGCACCGAGCAAAATCAACCCTGCGGTGATGTTGCCGAGAATCCCGAAGCCCACAGCACTCACTACAAAAGCCGGACCCGCATTGGAGCAGAAGGTGAGCATCCGCTGTGCCTGATGCTCGTCGAGTTCTCCGCGTTCGACTGCCGAGGCAATCAGTTTCGGTCCGATAGGATACCCTCCAAGCAGGCTGAAAAAAAAGATACTGATACTGCGTGCAGGCAGTCGGAACACCTTGACGGCAGCCTTCCCGCATATCTTGACGAGCGGATAATCTGCACCGGAATTTAAAGCAAAGGAGGAGAGCACCATAAAGGGAAACAGGGAGGGAATGAGCACCTGCGAGCACAGGGAAAGCCCGGTCAAAGCCCCGGCGGAGACGATATCCGGGTAAAATAAAAACAAAACGGTCAACAGGCAGACCGCTGCACACAGCCCAATGACCGGAAACACTCTGCGGTGTGGAGCACTGGCAGGGTTCATGGATATCCACATCCTTTCTCCTCTATTCCTATGCGGATGGACAGCATCCTCATCACTACTAATTTGCCTCATGAAAGCATAAGGATAGAGGGAAAACAGACAAGGAAGGGGATCGATGTTTGTGGCAAGAGCTCCCAAAAACAAACCCGAACCGGAACAGGAGGAAAAGCGTCCCTTATCCGTGCGAATTGCGCATGTTTTAGATATTCCACAGGATACTATCGGGAATCTCTCCCACATTGAAATTGCGGGCAATACCCGTGTGCTGATAGAAGGATGCAAGGGGATTTTGGAATATGAAACAGACCGGATTCGTATCAGTACTGGCAAGATGATGGTCAAATTCACCGGAAGGAATCTCAGCCTGCGCTGTATGAACGGTGAAAATGCGGAAATCGAGGGCTTTTTTACCTCGATTGAATTCTCCCTGTGAGGTGAAACAAACCATGATAGTGACAAAGCTTGTCCGCTGCCTGACAGGTACAGTGGATTTTCAAATACAGGGCGGTTATCCGGAACGGTTTTTGAATCTCCTCAACCAAGAAGGTATTAGTGTATGGGATTTAAGGCGCAACGGCTTCTGCATTACCATGAGTATGGCGCGCCGGGATTATAAGCGGATCCGGCCGAGCGTACGCAGATCCGGTGTCAGCGCGCATGTAGTTGCAAAACACGGCCTTCCCGTCCTGCTGCGCCGGTATCGCCGCAGAAAGGGGATTTTAGTTGGGGCGCTGCTTGCCATATGCCTGATTGCGGTGATGTCCTGTTTTGTCTGGGATGTCGAGGTAGTCGGCAATGAAAATCTGAGTACGCAGGAGGTGCTGGAGCTCTTCGAGGGGTATGGTATCAAACCGGGCATCCTGCGCTCCAAGGTAGACCCGGGAAAACTGCAAAAGCAGGCGATGCTGGATTTGCCGGAGGTGTCCTGGATTGCCATCCACCTGAATGGTACAAAGGCGGTCATCCAGCTCAAAGAGCGGGTGGCACCACCCGATATGATTCCGCTCGATACGCCCTGTAACCTGATTGCTTCCAAAGAGGGGCAAATCAGGAGAATTGAGGCCTACGACGGGCAGGCTTCCGTTAAAATTAACCAGGGGGTCAAGAAAGGGGATTTACTGGTTAGCGGAATCATGTCAGATTCCCTTGGACAGACGATGCTTCGCCATGCACAGGGCAAAGTTATTGCACTAACCAAAAATACCTATGAAATCAGGGTGCCGCTCGAACAGGTCAAGCGGGAGTATACTGGGAAGGTAGTTACCCGAAGGTATCTGGGCGTATTCGGTACAAAAATTCCACTCTTCATTGCGACTAGGATGCAGGGAATGTATGAAACAGAGCAGAAAACCGATTCTGTGACAATCTTTGGATTTCATTTGCCGATGACCCTTTACACACTCACCTACAGCGAGTATACTGAGGAACAAATCAGTTTTACACAAGAAGAGGCAAAGGAAAATGCCCTACAGCAGCTTGAGGAGAAAAAGACGCAGGAGCTTTCTCAAGCGACGATCATCGATGAGAAAATTGACACAAAAATAGAAAATGGGGAGCTCGTTTTGTGCGCTGTGATAGACTGCGAAGAAAATATTGCCGTGCAGCAAGAAATTTTTACAAAAGATTAAGGACTTTTCCGAAATAATATGGTATAATATCTTCAATACGATGGAGTAATATCGAATTTAAGGCAGAGTGTAGTTAACAGCCCGGTTACTCATTAAAATTCAGGGATAAGGTGGTGTTTACATTGCAAGAACACACGATTACAATTGACAGAATGGAGCATGCCCTCAATTTGTTTGGAAGCTTTGACGAAAATGTGAAAATGCTCGAAGAAAAATATGGAGTCAGCATTGTCACACGCGGAGGCGACGTCAAAATCACCGGCGAAGAGGAGCAGATTTCCCAGGCTGTCAAATGTATCGAGGGGCTTCTTACCCTGATTAACAAGGGCGAACAGTTGAACGAACAGAACGTTCGCTACGTAATGAGCCTGGTTGAAGAAGGCAATGAGGACAAAATTTCAACGCTTTCCGACGACTGTATCTGCATTACCGCAAAAGGACGGCCGCTCAAGCCGAAAACCCTAGGGCAAAAACGCTATGTTGATGCCATCGGAAAAAATACAATTGTGTTTGGAGTGGGTCCTGCCGGTACAGGAAAAACCTATCTTGCCGTGGCGATGGCAGTGCGAGCGTTCCGGGCGCATGAGGTCAATCGGATCGTCCTGACCCGGCCTGCAGTAGAAGCGGGAGAAAAGCTCGGCTTTTTGCCGGGCGATCTGCAAAACAAGGTTGACCCATATCTTCGCCCACTTTACGACGCTTTGTTCGACATGTTAGGAGCGGACAATTATCAGCGCTATTTGGAAAAGGGAAATATCGAGGTAGCCCCTCTCGCCTACATGAGAGGGCGTACACTCGATGATTCCTTCATCATCCTGGATGAAGCGCAGAACACGACGCCCGAGCAGATGAAGATGTTCCTGACCCGCCTCGGCATCAATTCCAAGGCGGTTGTCACGGGAGATATTACTCAAATCGACCTTCCTGATTCCAAGCGAAGCGGACTTGTCGATGCGACCAAGATCTTAAAGGGAATCAACGACATTTCCATCGTCTATTTTACTGACAAGGACGTTGTTCGCCATCACCTGGTACAGGAGATTGTTAAGGCATACGAAAGAGCCTTCGAAAAAAGGAATAAACAAGATAGGGGAATTTGATCGAAATGGACGGGTTAAAAGTAACAATTATCAACAAGCAAAAGGCCTTTAAAGTACCGACTGGAACAAGACTGCTTATCCGCCGTTGTTGCAATGCCGTGCTGACAATGGAAGAGTTCGGCAAGCCGGCGGAAGTGACGGTCACCTTTGTGGACAACGCGCAGATTCGTGAACTCAACCGTACCCACCGCAAAGTCGATTCCGACACGGATGTGCTCTCCTTCCCTCTGGGGGAAAACGGGATCTATGACAAAAATTATGAGACAGGCGCCTATATGCTCGGGGATGTCGTCATCTCCCTGGAAAAGGCAAATGCCCAGGCAAAGCTGTATGGGCACTCTTTCCGCCGGGAAATCGGCTACCTGACGGCGCACTCGATGCTCCATTTGCTTGGCTACGACCATGTGAATAACGATATTGAAGCCATGAAGATGCGGGAAAAAGAGGAAGCGGTTATGCAAAGCCTGGGACTTTCGAGACTCGAAGGCTATTCCGACCCCAACTGAAGAAAAATGGGCCGGTCGTTTCTTGCCTTTCTAAAGAGCTTTGGATATGCCCTGCGTGGCATCGGAGAATGTATCGTGCATGAGCGCAATATGCGCTTTCATCTGGTAGCCGCAGGGTTTGTCCTGTATTTTTCAAAATTTTACGGTTTTGACCGCAGGGAATATCTGCTCCTGCTCGGAGTGATAGCCCTTGTTTTGGTGTGCGAAGCACTCAACACTGCCATTGAAGCCACAGTCAATCTCTGCACAAAGGAATACCGGGAAAACGCCCGCATTGCAAAGGATGCGGCGGCGGGCGCTGTCCTGCTCTCCGCGCTAATCGCCATTGTTGCGGGGGTTGTATTGTTCTGGGATCCCGCAGTCATCGGCTTTATCTGGGAGTATCATTTTACCTCACCGCTGCGCGGGATTCTGCTTGTGGCCGCAGTGGCGGCGGCGTTGATATTTATCTTTCTGCCAAACCGCTTTTATACGGGAGAACGCAGAAAAAAGGGAGAATAACATGGAAAAGACACGCAGCGGGTTTATCGCGATTGTCGGCAAGCCGAACGTTGGGAAATCTTCGCTATTAAATCAGTTTCTGGGCGAAAAGCTCGCCATTGTCTCGGCAAAGCCCCAGACAACAAGAAACCGCATCACTGGAGTGCTTACCGATGGTGCAGACCAGATCGTCTTTATCGACACGCCGGGTCTGCACAAGCCGAAAACCAAGCTCGGGGAATTTATGGTGGACCAGGTGAACGATTCGGTAGCGGATGTCGACGCCATCCTTTTTGTGGTGGAACCAGCAGGGCAGCTCATCGAATCGGAGCACGACCTTATCGATACCTTTGATAAACTGCGAATCCCGGTGGTGCTTGTCATCAACAAAATCGATACGCTGCGCGAGCGGGACAAGCTCCTTGCGAGAATCGCGCAGTTAAGTGTTTTGTACCCGTTCGACGCGGTGATTCCTGTGTCCGCTCTGACACACGAGGGCGTGGACGAGCTGCTCGAACAAGTAAAATGCTATCTGTGCGAGGGGCCGCATTTTTTCCCGGACGACATACTGACCGACCAGCCTGAGCGGGTCATTGTCTCCGAAATTGTGCGCGAAAAGCTGCTTCGAAACCTGCGCGATGAAATCCCACACGGCACCGCTGTTTCCGTGGAAAAGATGAAAGAGCGGGAAAACGCCGACATGATGGATATCGATGTGACGATCTTCTGCGAAAAAGACAGCCACAAAGGCATGATCATCGGCAAGGGCGGCAGAATGCTCAAAAAAATCGCAAGTGAATCCAGAACGGATATCGAGCGGTTTTTGTGCGTAAAAATAAACCTACAGTGTTGGGTCAAGGTCAAGGACGACTGGCGCAACAAAGAGGGGATTATCCGTTCGCTCGGCTATATGTAACTTTCGCGGACAGGCGCAATCCATAAATTTTAAAATTGTGTTTGGTTGCTTTTATAGGAAATGGTTTCTTTTCCCGGTCATATAATGAAAATATCTGCACACAATTTTGTTACGGACATTTTTATTAAACAACCGGGGAGGAGGATATGCTGTGGAAGAGAAAACAGCATGGAAAATCTTTGAGAGGACCGGGAGCGTAAACGCCTATCTTGCGTACCGGGAAGCAGAGCATCCGGTTCAGGTAGGCAACGGACAAGAGGATACAGGAGATGCAGCTTCGAACCGATGGGATTGTCATCAAAGAACAGAGTATAGGTGAATCCGACATCCTTGTCACATTGCTCACACGTGACAAGGGTGTTATTTCGGTTTGGGCAAAAAACGCCATGCGCGCGAGATCCAAGCTTGGGACTGCGACCGATCTGCTTTGCTACTCCCAGTTCGAGCTGTTTCACAACAAGGAGCGCTATTCGGTAAACTCTGCCGAGGTGAAGGAAATTTTCTTCGGCCTTCGTAGCGATATTGAAAAAATCGCGCTCGGCGGGTATTTTGCCCAGCTTATCTACATAATGATCCCGCAGGAGGAACCGGCGGAAGAACCGCTGCGCCTGCTGCTCAACGCCCTGCACTATTTAGAGAAGGACAAGCGCCCGCCCGCGCTCATCAAGGCGGTGTTTGAGCTGCGCCTGCTTGCTCTCTCCGGCTTTATGCCGGATTTGGTAGGGTGTACGCAGTGCGGAAACTTTGAGAGCCAACGCTTTTATGTTTCCCCGGTACAGGGCGATATGCTCTGTGACCGGTGCTACATCAACGCCTCCCGCCAGCAGGCAGGATACCGTATCGCGGTGGATCGTACAGTCCTTGCCGGGATGCGCCACATCATTTACAGTGATTTTTCAAAACTATTTGCCTTTTCCATTCCGGAACAGTCGGTGAGGGGACTTTCCCTGGTCTGTGAGAAATTTATGCTCGCACAGACCGGACGCAGCTACCCTGCACTGGAATTTTACCATTCGCTCGCACAAAATAATGTTACATATCCCCGCGGCGAGAGGGAAAAGGCCGATGATAAGGGGGAACAGAGAAATGTATGACAACTCAAAGACCATCCGGGCGCTCGAGCTAAATAAAATCCTTGAACGCCTGGCTGAACGGGCCATCTGCCCGGATACACAGGAGCGCGCGCTTGAAATAGAGCCTGCGAAATCCTATGCGCAGGCCTGCCGGGAACTGGCGATGACAAATGAGGCGTACAGCATGCTCAAGCGCTTTTCCGCGCCGGCGTTGCTCGCCGTCAAGTCCCCGGTAAACTCGCTCAAACGCGCCGAGGCCGGCGCGCAGCTGACCATGCTCGAACTCCTTCGCATCGCGGAGGTGCTGCGCACCGTGCGCGGCTTGACACAATACCGCAACAAGAACGAAAATGAGGAATCTATTCTGGACGAGATGTTCTCCTCCCTGTCGCCAAACAAGCCACTGGAGACTCACCTGACGAGCTGTATCCTCTCGGAGGAGGAGATGGCAGACGACGCGTGGGACTAGCTGTACAGCATCCGCCGCAAAATAAAACGCGCCCAGTCGCGCGCCAGAGACCAGCTCGACCGGATTATCCACTCGTCCACCTATGCAAAATTTCTGCAGGATCAGATTGTCACCATCCGCGACGGGCGCTTCGTGGTTCCGGTGCGCGCGGAGTGCCGGGGAGAAATCAAAGGCCTTGTGCACGATACCTCCGCGAGCGGCGCGACCGTGTTTGTCGAACCGATGGCGGTTGTGGAGGCAAACAATGAAATCCGTGTGCTCGAGCAGGCGGAGCAGCAGGAAATCGATCGTATCCTGCGGCAGCTATCCGGGGAGGTCGGCATATACGCGCAGACAATCCTCGTGGATTACGACACGATTTTGGAAATCGATCTGCTCTTTGCAAAAGCAAAGCTCGCGGATGAAATGCGGGCCGTCCTCCCTGAACTCAACAATGAGGGAAAAATCGAGCTGAGAAAGGCGCGCCACCCCTTGATTGCGAAGAATCAGGTCGTCCCGACAGACATTCGCCTGGGAGAGGAGTTCGATACCCTCGTGATCACCGGACCGAACACCGGCGGCAAGACGGTCTCTATCAAAACGCTGGGCCTGCTCACACTTATGGCGATGTGCGGTCTGATGATCCCGGCTGCGGAGGGAAGCAGAATCTCCTATTTCTCTCAGGTGCTTGTGGACATCGGCGACGAGCAGAGCATCGAGCAAAACCTCTCGACCTTTTCCGCGCATATGACCAACATCCGCGCAATTTTGGAACAAGCGGATGATCAGAGCCTTGTTTTGCTTGATGAGCTGGGCGCGGGAACAGACCCGGTCGAGGGCGCGGCGCTCGCGACCGCGATTTTAGAACAGCTCCGGGTGTTCGGCTGCAAGATTACGGCGACGACCCACTATGCGGAATTGAAGATATTTGCTTTACAGACGCCGGGCGTGGAAAACGCCAGCTGCGAATTTGATGTAGCGACCCTTCGCCCGACCTACCGGCTGCTCATCGGTGTGCCGGGACGCTCGAACGCCTTTGCCATTTCCAAGCGGCTGGGCATTTCGGACGCAATTATCGAGCGCGCAAGGGAGCTTGTCTCATCTGACAGCGCAAGGTTTGAGGACGTCGTAGAAGGTCTGGAGTCTACCCGCCAGAAGCTTGAAAACGAGCGCGCAGCCATAGCCGAACAGGAGCGGGAGACCGCCCGGCTCAAAGCAGAAGCCGCGAAGCTGCGCAAAAACCTAGAATCCATCCGCGAGCAGGAAATGGAGCGCGCCAGGACACAGGCGAAGAAAATTGTGTCCGACGTCCAGCTTCAATCTCAAAAGCTGCTTGAGGAGCTTGAGGAAATCCGCAAGCAGAAGAATAAGGAGCAGTTTGGGGAGCTCACTGCAATGGCACGCGGCAAGACCAGGCAGAAGCTAAAGGAGCTGTCCTCCAAAGCCGACCCGGTGGCGGAGCGCACCAACGAGGGCTATGTCCTCCCGCGTGCGCTCAGAATCGGGGACACCGTTTTGCTTGTGGATTTAAACAAAAAGGCGACGGTACTCGAATTGCCGGATAACAGCGGAAATGTGCTCGTACAGGCGGGGCTTATCCGCACGACGGTCAAACAATCCAATCTCAAACTGGTGGAGGGGCAGGCGGAGAAACCGAAGCAGAACAGGGGTGGAGGCTATACCACCTCCAAATCCAAGGCCACCCGCAAGGTAAGCACCGAGCTTGACCTGCGTGGGATGAACGCGGAAGAGGCCATCCTGGATCTCGACCAGTTTTTGGACAATGCGGTGCTGACTGGCATCAATATGGTGACCGTCATCCATGGCAAGGGCACCGGCGTACTCAGATCAGCGGTACAGACATTTTTGCGCCGCAACAAGCATGTCCGCACGTTCCGCCTCGGCACCTACGGCGAAGGTGAGAGCGGCGTCACCATCGTCGAACTCAAATAACAGGAGGGATATTCCATGGAATTTCAACAGGAACCCGGCAGAATCTATCAGACAGACGAAACCGGAAAAACGATTGCAGAAGTGACCTTTCAGGAGGAAACGCCCGGTGTTGTCAATCTCAACCACACGTTTGTGGATGAATCTCTGCGCGGGCAGGGTGTGGCCGGCAAGCTGATGCTGGCAGTTGCAGAGTATGCGAAAGAACATGGCGTGAAAATCCATCCAACTTGTTCCTATGCAATTAAATGGTTTCATACCCATGAGGAATATCAAAGCTTGCTGCAATAGAAAATAAAAAGCCCTCTTCGGGGTGTAGACCGATCCCCGATGAGGACTTTTTGTGGAATGTGATACTGAGCTTGAACTTCAAGAGAAAAGAACAGCATGCCGGAGATATGGGAAAACCGGCATGCTGGTGAGGAAGCTGCCGCCAGCTTGTACCTGACTGGCGGACAGAACCATTTAGCCATCCCACAACTGGAATAATGCAAAAACCAGAAATGGTACTGGCACAACCAACCGCTGCAGCCGACATCATAGGGAGGGATACCGGCCGTTCTGCGATTGGACAAATTCATTATATCACTCCCATTTTCATAAAGCAAGACAAATGTGCAAATAAAATTATTTCTATTACAAGACAATTGTGTTCTATAATAGCCGACTGTTTTGGTGACATAATAGAATACAAAGAAAGGGGAGAAAGCAGATGGAAAAATTCAGGATCCCATCCCAACCGCCAACCGTGACAAAGACAGTGCGCTTTCCAATCCCGATGGTCGATAAAATTGAAGAGGAAATTGCGGGAAAGGACTGCACTTTCTCAGCGTTTGTCATTGAAGCCGTTCGCGTGGCATTGGCAAATTTGGAAGAAGTGGAAGAAAATTTGGAATAAAATCCTCTGGCTGTGTAAAAGGAATTGACATCCCTTTTCACAGTGCTTTGATAAACAAAACAAGATTGGCAAAAGACAAAGAAGAGGAGAAGTAAAACGGAACCTCAAAGCAAAGAGAGCAACCGTTGGTGGGAATGCCGCATTTGAATCTGTTTGAAAGTAGCCTCAGAGTCACAGACCGAACAAGGGAACATTCTGACTCCGACGTGGATTCCACACGTTACAAGGGAAGCGAAATCGAAGCCAGCTTTGGTGTTCCGTTTCGGCAAAGCGCGGATTAAATAGTTTTATCTGAATTCAGGTGGTACCGCGTACTGTAATTTACGTCCTGTTGCATTTGCATCAGGACGTTGTCTTTTTGCCGGGAGAAAACTTATATCTCACAGTGGAGGGGAAGTACCATGAAAGAACAGATTAAAGTTGACATCGTGATTCTGAAATTATATAATAATAACTTGTTACAAAAAATTGATGAAAGGGTAGTTTTATGAAAAAGTATGTAGGTAAATTATTTGTTTGTGTGTTGGCAGTTTTAATGGCTATTTCTTTTGTGTCGTGTTCTAGTAAGTATAAAACTATGCAAGATTATGCGAATTCTTCTGAAGTTCAGAGCCAGATTTCTTCCCTGAAGGACAGTGTGCAGAGTGCTGGCATGAATATTGAATTAAAAGGGGAAGGCGAAAAGTTAATCTATGTTTATACGATTGACAGCTCCTATGTAGTAGACGGCATGGCCCAACAGCTGGAAGCCGGATTGACCGCGCAAGCCAGCACCTTTGAAGATATTGCATCTACTTTGAAGGAAGAAGTAAATGTAAAGAATCCGGTAGTAGTTGTACAATATATAGACAGTGATGGAAATGAAATTTATTCCCAGGAGTTTACAGCAAAATAAGTTTAAATAAACTTGATTGGCATCCGTTGATTTTAAAATCCCACTCGGCTACTGGAAAAGCTGAGTGGGATTTACTTTGCTGAAAATAAAATTTAAAGAGAAATGGTGAGGAAAACAGGTAAAGGATTTCAGAGGAAAACAGAGAATTTTTAAGCAAAACACCAAAGAAACCGGGGAAAATCAGGGCAATTTCAAAAAAATCGTGTTTTTTTCGGAAAATTTCCGAAAAAACATTGACATTTTCAAAAAAACCTCTATATTAGGTATTGTTGTTTCGTGTGTGTAATCTATTGCAGCTAGCTGCAACCCGCCCTTTGCTGGCCATAATCTTTTGAGATTTGGCTGGGGGGCTTTTGTTATGCATTCAAACAGAAAAAAATAACACATCAATTGCGTGGAGTCGTATGTACCGCCTTAGGGGGGGTTCCCGGTATTCACCAGGAACGGCCTATGATCAATCCTTTTGCGGGAAGCGGTATCAAAAGCCTCTACGGAGCCCGCCGGTGCGAACGAGAACGGGAGCACGGCCGGCTTAAATCCGCAAAGGGGGGATGTATAGTGGGTGGCAATCAGTTAATCAATCTTCAAAACATCAGCGTGGCATTTGATGGCGAGCGTGTACTCAAAGGCATTGACCTGACCATACGCGACAAGGAATTCGTGACCTTGCTGGGACCGTCCGGCTGCGGCAAGACGACAACGCTTCGGATTATCGGCGGCTTTCTCACACCCGATGAAGGGGATGTGATGTTTGACGGCAAGCGTATCAACGACCTTGCCCCGTATAAGCGTCCGGTCAATACAGTCTTTCAGAGGTACGCGCTGTTTCCGCATCTGAACGTCTTTGAGAACGTGGCGTTTGGCCTGCGGATTCAAAAGCGGCCGCCGCAGGAAATTAAAGAGCGTGTGCTCGGAATGCTCTCGCTTGTCAACCTGCGGGGCTTTGAGCGGAGAAATATCGCGAACCTTTCGGGCGGGCAGCAGCAGCGTGTCGCAATTGCGCGCGCCCTTGTCAACCATCCAAAGGTTTTGCTGCTCGACGAGCCTTTGGGTGCACTTGATTTAAAACTACGCAAGAAGATGCAGATAGAACTCAAAAAAATCCAACAGCAGCTGGAAATTACCTTTATCTATGTGACGCACGACCAGGAAGAGGCCCTGACGATGTCTGATACGGTTGTTGTGATGAACAACGGGACGATTCAGCAGATTGGCACGCCGCAGGACATCTACAATGAGCCGATCAACGCCTTTGTCGCGGATTTCATCGGGGAAAGCAATATTATCGATGGCATCATGCATGACGATTTCAAGGTGGAGTTTGCAGGCCAACAGTTTTCCTGCGTGGACAAAGGCTTTTCCAAAAACGAGGAGATTCAGGTGGTTGTCCGTCCTGAGGACATCGACATAACATCGCCGGACAAAGGACAGCTTGTCGGCACCGTCCGGACGACCACTTTCAAGGGCATCCACTACGAGATGATGATTGACGACGGTAATTTTACCTGGATGGTGCAGTCCACGGATGCAAGCCAACCGGGTGAGAAAGTGGGGATGCTCATCGGGCCGGACGATATCCATATCATGAGAAAGATGAGGGATGCATGATGAAATCAAAAGCTTCCTCCTATCCCTATCTCATCTGGATGGCGATTTTCATCATCGTACCTCTGGCGATGATTGTCTTTTTCGCCTTTACCAATTCGGATGGCCAGTTTACGTTGGAAAACCTCGCGGGACTTGGCAAATACACGCCGATTTTGCTCCGTTCCCTCAAACTAGCGGCGATTTCCACGGTTATCTGCCTGATAATCGCCTACCCGATTGCGCTGATATTGATGCATTCGAAGGCGAGCAGCCAGAAGATGATGCTCATGCTCGTCATGCTTCCAATGTGGATGAACTTTTTGCTGCGCACCTATGCGTGGATGACGCTGCTTGAAAAAAATGGCCTTATCAACCGCTTTCTGGGGATATTCGGCATTGGGCCGTTTGAGATGATAAACACGCAGGGAGCCGTTGTACTCGGCATGGTGTACAACTATCTGCCGTTTATGATTCTGCCGCTTTACTCTGTCATGGTAAAGATTGACAAGAGTGTCATAGAGGCCGCGCAGGACCTGGGCTCGGATTCTTTCCATGTGTTTTCCAAGGTGATTTTTCCTTTGAGTCTTCCGGGAGTTATGTCCGGCATCACGATGGTGTTCGTCCCGGCAGTCAGCACCTTCATCATCTCTAAGATGCTAGGCGGAGGCGGAAACCTGCTCGTTGGCGACCTCATCGAGCTTCAGTTTTTAGGCAACGCCTATAACCCGAACCTGGGAGCGGCAATGTCCCTGGTGCTGATGGTGATAATTCTTATCTGCATGGGAATCATGAATCGCTTCGGCGATGAAGAATCGAAGGGGATGATGATATGAGAACGAAATCCACTCCTTTCTCCAAGCTCTACATGGGGCTTATCTACCTGTTTCTATACCTTCCCATTGGGATCATGATTGTCTTTTCCTTTAACCAGTCGAAAAGCCGTACCCTCTGGACAGGTTTTACCTTTGACTGGTACAAAAAGCTCTTTACCAACAATGTCGTCATCAGTGCGCTTGTCAACACTCTGATTATTGCAGTGCTCTCTTCCCTGATTGCTACGGTGCTCGGCACACTTGCGGCAATTGGTATCAACAACATGAACAAATACCTGCGTTCCTTTGTCATGAATGCAACGTATCTTCCGGTTATGAACCCGGAAATCGTCACCGGCGTCTCACTGATGCTGCTGTTTGTGTTTTTGAATATGAAACTCGGCATGTCGACGCTGCTGATTGCGCACATTACCTTTAACCTTCCATATGTTATTTTAAACGTCATGCCAAAGCTGCGGCAGATGGATTCCCATCTCTACGAGGCGGCGCTCGACCTCGGCTGCAATCCTCTCAAAGCATACTGGAAGGTCGTACTACCTGAGATTATGCCGGGCGTCGTCTCCGGGCTGCTGATGGCGTTTACCCTTTCCCTGGACGATTTCGTTATCAGCTACTTTACTACCGGCCCGACCTCCCAGACGCTTCCCATTGCCATCTTTGCGATGACGAGGAAAAAGGTCAGTCCGGAAATCAACGCACTGTCCTCCTTGTTGTTCATAGCAGTTTTTGCACTGTTGATTCTTATCAATATCAGAAGCTTAAGACAGGAGAAACGTGATAGAAAGAAGGAGAGATTGTACGGATGAAAAAAATGAAAAAGGGAATTGCGTGTCTGCTCGCAGGGTTGCTTGCCCTGACAAGCGTACCGGCTGCGGCGGCCGAAGTACAGGACGCGGATTATGATTATGAAGCGCTCAAAGGGCAGAATATTTCCATCAATGTCTACAACTGGGGCGAGTATATCTCAGACGGCTCGGACGGCGGCGTCAACGTTAACGAGGAGTTTGAGAAGCTGACCGGAATCAAGGTCAACTATACAAACTTTGCAACTAACGAGGAGTTGTATGCAAAACTGAAAAGCGGGGGCGCGGATTACGACGTCATCGTCCCGTCCGACTACATGGCCGGGCGCATGATTGCAGAGGATATGCTCGAAAAAATCGACTTTGCAAATGTGCCGAACTTTGAGTACACGAATGAGCAGTTCCGCAATCTGGAGTATGATCCGACCAATGAGTACACCGTACCCTATACCTGGGGCATTGTCGGACTTATCTACAACACCACCATGGTGGATAAAACGATTGACAGTTGGGATGCACTCTGGGATGAAGATTACAAAAATAATGTGCTGATGTTTTCCAATTCCCGTGATGCCTTTGCGATTTCCCTTGCGCGTCTGGGATATTCCCTGAATACAACGGATGAGTCGGAGCTCGAGCAGGCCGCAGAGGAGCTGAAAAAGCAAAAATCCCTTGGCACTGTCTATGTCATGGATGAAATCTTTGACAAGATGGAGGGTGGGGAAGCGGCAATCGCCCCGTACTATGCGGGCGACGCCATCACCATGATTGATGAAAATCCGGACCTAGCCTTTGCGGTTCCTAAGGAGGGTACCAATCGTTTCGTCGATGTCATGTGCATTCCGAAAGGCTCGAAAAACAAGCAGGCTGCGGAGATGTATATCAACTTCATGTGCGACCCGGAAATTGCGAAGGACAACTGTGAATTCATCGGGTATTCCACAACGAATACCTCGGCCTATGAGTTGCTGGACGATGAAATGAAAAACAGCGAAATTGCCTATCCGAGCGATGAGGTGCTGGAAAATACCGAGGTCTTTTTGAACCTGGATGAGGACACCAACAAAAAGATTGACGCGCTGTGGACAGAGGTTATTTCCAGCAGCAACCAACAGTCCACTGTGTCTGGTACGGACAGCGCGGATGGGAGCGCCGCAAACAGCTCTTCCTCCAGCTGGTGGATTTGGGTTGTTGTCGGTGCGGTGATTGTAGCAGGAGCAGCATTGCTGTTTGTAAGGAACAAGAAAAATAAAATCGATTACTAAGCATAAAAAAGTTACCGGCGCAATACAATAGGATTGTGCCGGTACTTTTGCTTATCCAATTTGGAAAACTGTGGAATCAATTTGTGCAACCGGGCGAAAGTAAAGAACCTATGAGAAAAAGAAAAAAAGTTATTGACTTTGGGCGTGGGGTATAGTAAAATAACATACGTCGCTGAACAAACTGGTGTTTACCAGAAAGGCTTTTAGCGGCGTGTGTGGGAGCATAGCTCAGCTGGGAGAGCATCTGCCTTACAAGCAGAGGGTCACA
>UQSL01000038.1 GCA_900543705.1 uncultured Oscillospiraceae bacterium | reverse complement strand
GTAATTTGCGGCAAAGGCTTTTCTTTTTTTAGCTTACCATTTTTAACAAGTGCAGCTTTTTCAGCCTGTATCCGTTTGAGCAATTCGGATGCAGGCTCATCGTTTTTATCCTGTGGCACCAGCCTGCCCTGAACTGCCGCCTGTAAAATTGCCTTTCTCAAATCTGCGGCTTTCATAGCATATCCTCCTGCGTCATGGCAGCAGAAATGCGCCCTAAGATTTCCTCAATGCGGGCGGAAAGAACGGCCTTTTCATTTAGATACTGCGGAATAAACTGCTCCGGCGGCAAGATTTCTTCTGTACCATGCGGGAAACCGCAAAAATCCAGATTGTAGTCAGCGGCAGCGATATCTTCCGCTGGCACAAACTGCGACACATCGCTTTCCACTTTGTTTTTCCACCAATCACGCACTGGCTGGAAGTGCTCATCCAACATGGGGCGAGTTTTGGAAAAATGCTTATACCCCTTTGGCATCTCCAAACGGTAGTACCAGACGCCCTTAGTTGGCGTTCCCTTTGTAAAAAACAGCAGGTTCGTGTTAATATTGGTATAGGGCGCAAACACATCCTTGGGCAGACGGATAATGGTATGCAGATTGCATTCTTCCAGCAGTTTCTTTTTGATCGCGGCCTTCACGCCGGTGCCAAATAAAAATCCATCTGGTAAAACGAGGCCGCAGCGACCCCCATCTTTTAGGAGCGCCATCATATGCACCAAAAACAGGTCGGCGGTTTCAGAGTTGCGCAACTCTGCGGGAACAGACTGGGAAATCGCTTTTTCTTCTGCACCGCCAAATGGCGGATTGGTAACAATAACATCCACCTTGTCCTTGGCCGTGTAATCCGTTGTCGGGGTTCTCAGTGTATTATCGTGGCGAATGTCCGGCACATCAATGCCGTGTGCGATCAGGTTGGTGACGCAAAGCAGATAAGGAAAAGGCTTTTTCTCGATACCCTTAATTGTGCGCTGTAAAGTTTTGTATTCCTCGGTTGTGTTGACAGTAAAGCGGTCAATTACGCTGGTCAAAAATCCGCCTGTTCCACAGGCCGGGTCAAGGACTGTTTCGCCCAGCTTTGGATTGACCTGTTCCACAATAAAGCGGGTAACAGGGCGCGGCGTATAAAATTCGCCGGATTTGCCCGCGCTTTGCAAGTCTTTCAGCATGGTTTCGTACAGACCGTTAAACAGGTGGCCGGAAGGCATTGCGTCGAAATCAATATCAGCATTGATTTTATTGATGACTTGGCGCAGCAGGGTACCGGACTTCATAAAGTTGTTGACGCCTTCCATAATGCTTCTAATAAGCCATTTGCGGTGCTTTGGGTCGTCGCTGATATCAAGGCCACGCAAAGCGGAGAACATAGTGTCAATGTGCGCAAGCAAAGCGTCGCCGGTTGTCCCTTCGGCGTCGGTAGCCCAAGTGCCCCAACGATATTCCGTTGGAACAATGGGATAGTAGTCATCCTCTGTCAGTTCCCATTCCTGTTCTTTATAGTCAAAAGCCTTTAGAAACAGCATCCATGTTATTTGCTCGATATACTGTGCATCGCCATTGATACCAGCGTCTATGCGCATGATATCCTTGAGCGCTTTTGTAGTGCCTGAAACGGCCATCGTGTTTTCCTCCTATGTTAAGCGAC
Organism: uncultured Oscillospiraceae bacterium; assembly: GCA_900543705.1. Classification (GTDB taxonomy): domain Bacteria; phylum Bacillota; class Clostridia; order Oscillospirales; family Ruminococcaceae; genus Pseudoruminococcus_B. The sequence goes on along the minus strand of UQSL01000038.1, from coordinate 16,098 downwards.
GTACAGTTCGCTTTCTAATTCGCGTAGAGCGGCGGTAAAATCAGCCTTGCCCTTAAAAATCTTGTTCACGATGAATTGCGGCGTGCCAAATTCCCTAATGGGATTTACCTTCAACACATCCATGCTTTCCAAATTGACAACGCCGGAATCCGCATACTTTTCCAACAGAGCATTTAAGACTGCTTGCGCCTGTTCGCCATATTTAGCAAAATAGTTGCGCTTTTTCACGTTGTTAGCACGTTCTTTTCTGGTAAGCGGCGGTTGGTCGTAGGCAATATGACACACCAAATCAAAGGGGTCAAACTCTCGGCCGATTTGCTCTTGCAATTCTTCCAAAAGCACGCCTTGGCTTGCAAACTCATCAAGGATTACCTGCTTGCGCTCTGCGCTGTTCCACGCGGTAAGGAAATCCTCCAAAGTAGCATACTGATCAAGCACATTGCGCTTGGTGTAATCAGTAAGGGATTCTGTAATCAGCTTGCCGTCCTTGTCAATGTATTGAACCCTTTGTTTGAGTACGGTCACTTCTACATTGTCAACAAAGTATTTCATACGGCGCTCGTGCTTGTGTTCCTCGTCCCCTGCCCCTGGATATTCCGGTTCCTCAGGGAAATCCGGTTCTTCTGGCTCCGTTGGCGGATCACCGGGCAGATCGGGTATTTGTCCATCCTCTGATGGCGTGAAAGAATCGTCCTGCTCAACCGGGCCATCAAAGTCCGGGTCAGCAAAAAGTCGTGTAGAATCTCTAAAATCGAAAATAGTAAAAAACATTTTGCCGAGGTCTTCGCGCACACGGGTTCCTCGTCCAATGATCTGTTTGAACTCCGTCATACTGTTGATATTGGCGTCAAGCACAATAAACTTCACCATCTGCACATCCACGCCGGTGGTAAGCAATTTAGAAGTGGTCACCAGCACAGGATAACGGCTTGAAACATCGCGGAAGGCATCAATCTGCTTTTTGCCGATGTCATCATCGCCGGTGATGCGCATGACATAGCGCTCGTCTTCTTTTACAAGATCGGCGTTTTCGTTGACAAGTGCTTGGCGCATCCGGTCAGCATGTTCGGTATCAACACAGAAGAAAATGGTTTTGTCATAGCGCAGATTGTGCTTTTTTAGATAGTTGGAAACGACTTTTGCAACCATGTGGGTTCGCTGTTCCAGCACCAATTCGCGGTCATAGTCTTTCGTGTTGTACTCCCGGTCAAGGATTTCATTACCATATTTGTCAGTTTGACCTTTGTAGGGGCGGAATCCTTCTGCATCCTTATCCAGCAAAACCCGAATGACACGATACGGTGCTAAAAAGCCGTCCTCTATCCCTTGTTTGAGGGAATAGGTATAAATCGGCTCCCCGAAATAATCAACATTGGAAATATCCTTTGTTTCTTTCGGTGTTGCGGTCAAACCGATTTGCGTTGCTGCGGTAAAGTAGTTTAATACAGCGCGCCATTCGCTGTCCTCTTTTGCACTGCCACGGTGACACTCATCAATGATAATCAAGTCGAAAAACCCCGGAGAGAACTGCTTAAAGATTTCCTTATCGCCATCCCCGGTCAAGCCTTGATACAACGCCAGATAGATTTCATAAGATTTATCAACCTTGCGATTGCGAACAATCGTCATTTTGTCCTTAAACGGTGAAAAATCGTTGACATAGGTTTGGTCTATTAAAGCGTTGCGATCAGCCAAATACAAAATCCGCTTTTTCACACCAGATTTCCACAAGCGCCAAATGATCTGAAATGCTGTAAATGTTTTACCTGTGCCGGTTGCCATCACCAACAAAACACGGTTCTGCCCACGCGCAATCGCCTCAACAGTTAAATTGATGGCATTTAGCTGGTAGTACCTTGGCGTTCGGTCTTCTCGTGCCGTATAGTAGGGTTCTGTAATGACTGCTTCCTGCTGTGCAGTAAGCCCGGTGCCTTCTTTATACATCGCCCAAAGCGTATCTGGTGAGGGGAATTGTTCAAGGGTCAAGAAAACTTCCTTGTCGCTTCCGCTATTCATGCGGTTATGAAAAGTAAACCCATCACCATTGGACGTGAATACAAATGGAATTAACAACCTCTCCGCATAATCAAGAGCTTGTTGCATTCCATCCGAAACAGCGTGATTGTTGTCTTTTGCCTCTACAATGGCCAACGGAATATGCGGCTTGATGAATAAAACATAATCTGCAAATTTGGCCCTATCGCGCTTATATGTACCACCTCTGGCAATAATGCGACCTTTCGTTATGGCATACTCTTCCCGTATCTGAGAAGCAGACCAACCCGCCTTCGATATCGCAGGGGTAATATATCTTGTGCGGATTTCTTGTTCTGTTAATTTTCTCTTATCCATGCACATTCCCCTTTGTAGTACTGTTATGGGCACAAAAACTCAAAATAATTATAGCATATGGGCTGGCAATTTCCAACATAATTCTACCCTGAACACATCAGAATGAAACACTGCTGAATACGCCCGTTTTTAACTACGAAAAAATATTTTGCCATATAGGAACAAAACGTATATACTTATGTCGTATATAAATAGATGGATAGATGGACTTCATCAATTCTCAAAGGAAAGGAGGTTTCACCCATGAACGGCCCTTCGTTTGTCCAGTTTCCCTATGACAGCAATATCCGCTATCTGTCCTTGATCTACTTCCTACCGGAAGATCTGTTCTCCCAATACCCCACCATCCGCCGACTGCCGCGGGACTTGTCCGCTCTCGCCGCCTCGGAGGAACTGATCTCGCTGGTTGACAGCGACCAGTTTTTGAAAGAGATTATGGACGCCGCCGCGTCCCTTGCGTTTCCCCACTTCGGCTTCGGCGGCTGGAAGGAGCATTACACGGGCTGGTGTCCCGTTTGGCGTTTATCCTACGCCCTGCCTCTATGGGTCAAGGGCGTGGAACAGATCACCGGCTGGGGACTGCAAGTCCTGTTTCGTATGCCGCCCCATACGCCCATCCCGTTCTTCCCGCCGGAATATGTTTCGGAGGTTTTCTCCTTGGCGGTCAAACGCGCCATCAAGGAACAGGGTTGGCAGCCTGTTTTAGATGCGGTGCGGGAGATGCCCTGTGACGAGGACTTTGAACCGTGGGACACCAATGTTCGCAAGGACTTTTTGCGGAAATGGTATCACACCCGTTCCAAGAGGGTACAGACGGTTTCGCTGGAAGCCTGTATAGAGGACGAGAACAGCGGCATCCATGAGATTGCAGACCCAGCAGGGGACTTCACCATGCAAGTGGAGGCTGAGGACTTCTGCCAGCGGTTCAAGGCTACCCTGTCGGATAAGGATATGGAGATTTTGGAACTGCGGGTGGAGGGCCAAACCTACGAGGAAATTGCGGACAGGCTGGGGTACAAAAATCACAGCGGGGTTGTGAAACGGATGGAGGCCATCAAGAAGCGGTTTATCCAATACGAGAAAGACACAGGGCGCTAAAGCCACGCAAGCCGAAAATGGCGGGCGTGGCTTTTTGCCGCCTAAAACTAAAGGAAGAAGGTGCGAATGTTCAACATCAAAGATTTGCCGCCCATCGAGCGCAGGCCGAACGATTCCCTTTACCGTATGGATGCCAAACAGCGGCGGGAGGCGCTACGGCTCATCAAGGGCCTGTGCAGCCACTACGACAACGGGAATTGCCTCTATCTTGACAGAGGCGAGGAAGTGACCTGCCCCCAGAGCATTTCCTATTCCGTCTGCTGCAAGTTTTTCCGCCATGTGCTGTTGAAGGACAAGGAAGGGAAAGGATTGGAAGCGGAAGTTTTCCAGTGCGACGCCTTGAAGCATTGTGAACTGTGCGGCAAGGCGTTTTCTTCGCCCTCCTATCGGGCCAAATATTGCGAGGGCTGCAAGGCGAAGGTACAGCGGCGGCAGAAGGCCGAACACGCAAGGAAAAAGCGGGCGAAGAGTAGAAAAATAGAGGTCGGAAAAGGCTGATATATCAAGGCTTTTCAGCCGCAAAACAGACAAGGCAATATAAATCCCTACAAGGCCCCAAAAACGGGGTTCTATCTTTCTACAAGGAGGTACCATGACGCAAAAGGCACAGCACGCAATCCTACGCTTCGCCAAACACAAGGCGGGGCCAGCCGGGGCGCTGGAAGCCCACCACGAGCGCACCAAAGAGCAATACGCCAGCAACCCGGACATTGACACCAGCCGGAGCAGGGACAACTTTCACATCATCCGGCCCGAACAAAAGTACAGGCGGGAGATCGACAGCCGGATCAAGGCGGCGGGGTGCCGGACACGGAAGGACAGCACCATGTTTGTGGACACCCTCATTACCGCCAGCCCGGAGTTTTTCACGGGCCGGAACAGACAGGAGGTGCAAGCCTACTTCACGGAGGCCGTGGCGTTCATGGAGAAGAAGGTGGGCCGGGGCAATATCTTTTCCGCCGTGGTACACATGGACGAGAAAACGCCCCACCTCCACCTGTGCTTCACCCCCATCACAGAGGAGGGGCGGTTGTCCGCCAAGGAGATTTTGGGCAACCGGGCGCAGTTGTCCCAATGGCAGGACGAGTTTCACGCCCATATGAAAAGGGCGTTCCCCGTCCTCAAACGGGGCGAGAGCGCTCTTGTGACAAAGCGCAAGCATATCCCCACCTGGCTGTTCAAGCAGTCCATAGACCTGACCCGCCAGCAGAAAGCCATAGAAAAGGCCATTTCGGAAATCGGGATGCTGAACGCCGGGAAGAAGCGGGACGAGGTGTTGGAGATGGTGGGGCCGTACTTCTCCCGGCTGGAAACCCACCTGGGGCAGATGAAGAAATACCAGGCTACCATCGACTATCTGACACAGGAGAACGAGGGCTTACAGAAACAGGTCAACAGCGAAAAGAGTATCCAGAAGCAGATGGAGGTGCTTATGCTGAAAAAGGAAAACGAGCAGCTTCGGCGGTTTGTCAACAGCATACCGCCAGAGGTCAGGCAGGCATTGAAAGAACAGCAGAGGGGGCAGAAACGCCCCAAGGACTACCAGCGGTAACACTATTTTTGAGAAACACGGAGGTACATTTGGGAAGAAGAAAAAAGCTGATAAACAACACCGACATTCCCCAGCACCAAATTGAAGCGATAGCCCGCTGTATCATGCCGGACATTCTCGCTTTCTATGAGAGCGAGGAGGGCCAGCGGGAATTTGCCGAATGGAAGAAGCAACGGGAGGCGGAAAGGCAGGAGGCCGAAACGAAGGAATGACAAAAAGGGCGGGCGCACCGTGCAAACGGCTGCGCCCGCCCTTTTTGTGTTTATGGGGACTGTTTCTTCTTCCGTGGGCCTCTCGGCTTGGAGGTCGGTCTACGCTTCACTCCGTTGCGGAAGTAGGTGGTTTCGTAGCGGTCAAAGAAAAGCAATAATCCGAACCCATCTCCTATCGGAAACAGGTTCGGATTATATTGGTTTGGTGCCGGTGGTCGGACTCGAACCGACACGGTATTGCTACCAATGGATTTTGAGTCCATCACGTCTGCCAATTCCATCACACCGGCATATATATTTTTAAGTCTTATTCACAATGTCCTTTCCGAGAAATCGGAGGTCCATCGCGGGGGACATTAAAAATCTCTTACATATTGAATTGTCAAAAAGCCTTGAAAAATCAAGGGATTCAGCCGAAGTGATAACAACAGGCGAATGGAATTTTGAGTCTGTCTCGTCTGCCAATTCCATCACACCGGCACATCTTTTTCTTAACTTTTAGTATTATACATAGGAAGACCCACTTTGTCAAGATACCCGTAAAAAATCCATGACAGGCAGAGCAATCCATGATACAATAGGAACCATACTGTTGCTTACCGGCAAGGAGAGAAAATTCATGAGCAAAACCACCTGGAAACCGACCACTCTGCTGGGGCCTATTCCTCCGGCGCTGGTCTCCTGCGGCACCCTGGAGCACCCAAATGCCCTTACCATCGCGTGGACGGGGATCGTCAACACCCATCCTCCAATGACTTATATCTCGGTACGCCCTCCCCGTTGTTCCTATGAGCTGATAAAATCAAGTGGGGAATTTGTAATAAACCTCGTCCCATCTGCGCTTGCAACAGCCGTGGATTTCTGTGGGATGCGTTCCGGTCGGGATATGGATAAGCTCTCCCTCATGGGTCTAACTGCCGACGCATGTGAACAAATCAGCGCTCCCCTGCTGGCCGAGTGCCCGGTTAACCTAGAATGCCGGGTTACACAGATCCTACCGCTCGGTTCCCATGAGATGTTTCTCGCCGAAATCCTCGCCGTACATGTGGATGACAGCCTGATCGACTCTTCCGGCAAGCTCCATCTGGAACGGGCAAATCTTTTGGGATTTGCCCACGGGGAATACTACGAACTTGGCAGGCGGGCCGGCACCTTTGGGTTTTCTGTCCGTAAAAAGAAAACAAAAAAACATGGAGTTGCACCGAAAGGGCAAAGATCCCACACAAAAAAGAGGGGTAGGCCATGAAACTTTTTCACAAACTGCGCAAGACATCTGCCGCATCGGTCGGTATCATCGGTGGAGCGGACGGCCCAATCGCTTCTACACAAGCGAAATGAAGAACAGCGTGAGCGTGAAGAATGTTTCTGCCGAGCACAGCAGGTATATAGCCCTGTCGCCACGATTTTCACAGCTGGCAGATTATTTCATCAAAACTTATCAGGCGCAGGCTTATTCCCTGTCACAGGGCGAATTGGAAAGCCTGAAAGTCACTATCCTGCTCAATTACCGGCAATCTCCTGGAAGAAATCCCACTTCCCGAAGGATATCATGAGACTTCCTTTGAAGCCCTCTTTCTCAGAGCCCATATCCGGCGAAAAAGCTGAGGCTGGTACTGCCGGATGTTGTTTTCCGAAGCCCCGCCTCTTTGCCGTCGTTTTTGGAATATCAGACACAAGACCTGTGAACAGCCGAATCCGGCAGTCGTCCTCTGGGAGGAAACCAGTGGATATCTGTACATGAACAATGGCAGTGATTTGGTCATGGATGATATCACAATCTGCCTAGGTGTCAGCCAAGAGGATATCAAACAGAGGACCCTTCATTTTTTTAAGACATAAAAACGCCCGCCGGAAAATTCCGGTGGGCGTGCTGTTTGTTAAGCCTCTTCCGCAACCGCTGTATACCCCTCAACCGGCATCCAGGCTTTCATGTCCACATAAGCAGGTTGGCCCAAAACTCGAATCTGCTCTTTTTCAGACATTCCCTTGGGCGGATAAAGGGTGTACCAATTCGGAGGGTTAAAAATTTGCGGTGGAAAAATTGGTGATACCATTTAACCGGGCGCTGGACAATCGCCATCAGTACAACGGGGACGCCGGCTTTCACTGCAAGGACAAAAGCTCCGGGCTGAAATTTCTACAAAGCCGGACAATATTCGTCAAGCCCGCCTTCCAGAAAAATCCCGACATTTTCATACATGCCCGCCGCCATTCCGTGCATCACGCAGCACCTCTTCAAACATCTGCTCTGCCGCAGCGACACAGTGTTCAATCCGATACTGCTCAGTCGAGCGCGCATAGGCCTTCGACATCTCTTCTTTTTCCTTGGGATGTTCGATCCAGTAGTCAATTTTGCGGGCTAAATCCTCGGCGTTTCCTGCTGCAAAGGTGCTGCGGGAATCCAGCGCAAACTGGGAGGTCGCGGATTTTTTTGAATCCGAAATGACCGGAACCAAACCGCATGCAATGGCTTCCAGGCAGGCAATCGCCTCAATTTCCGCGTCCGACGTATGTGCGTAGAGATCACAGGAAGCAATCAGATCCAGCAATTCTTCCTTTGGATAATACCCAAATGTGGGTTCCTGTACCAGGCAAGACCCCTGATGCCTAAGCGCGTACTCCTTTGGCCCCGTCCCCGCAAAATGGAGTTGAATTTTCTGAGAATATTTTGATTTTTTCGCCGCCTCAATGAGCAACTCCTGCCGCTTTTCCGGAGAAAGTCGCCCAATCATCAGAATGTGGAACAATCCATCCTCACTGCGCTTGGGGCGATACCGAAATTCCGGCGTTACCCCATTAGAAATCACGTGCAGTTTTGCCCGGTAATGGTGTTCTTTCAGCTGCCCTGCGATAAAACAGGATGGGCAATGGATATGGTCGAACTTGTCATAGAACACTTTGCGCATCCAAAGATAGATCAGGTTCGACAGCCACTGTACTTTTCCCATGCGTATGTTATAGGTAATGTTTTCCGGCTGGAGATGGAACGCCGCACTGCATGGAATTCCCATTTCTCTTGCAATTTTGAGTGCGCGCCGCTCCAGTTTCATCGGTAAAAACAGGTGGACCAAATCCGCCCCTTCCATCGCTTGGCGGATCACGGAATCCACCGGCTGTGCAAACATAAAGCTCTGCTTTCTGGAAAAATAATCCACAACTGGCATGTGGTGTTCCGGCACCAGATACTTGTCCGGTTCCGGCTGCCCGGTCGAAATCACGCGCACCTCATGCCCCTTTTTTCGCAGTTCTTCCACAAAACGCCGTGCCGTCATAGTTGTGCCGTTTTTCTTTACGTCAAACATATCAATGACAAATACAATCCTCATGATACTTCCCCACGATTCCGGATACCGGCCTTATGGTATCCATGCGGACCCCTCTATAAGTCCTATAAAATCTTCTATTTTAGTATATTAGCTTTCCTGTGGTTTCTTGTCAACAAATGCCGGATTATTTGCGTACTCAATTACAAATTTGACGGATTGTCCTTTGTTGGCGTACACAAATCGAACGACACTTTTCTATACAAAAGTACAAAAATTCTTGAAACAATTGTGAATCCCCTTTACTTCTATCCTACCTTTCTCTATAATGAATAATGCCGCTTGTCAAAAACGGTCTTTCTTTATGTTAACGTTTTTAAATGTCTTTTAAATTTTCGGAGGTAGTAAAAATGAAAGCACAGTCCCTGTATTTTTCTAAGTCTGGCGCCCTGGAAAAAATTGCTGAGGCTATCGCAAGAGACATGAAATGCAAATGCGATAAAATCCCTCCGGCTTATCCCTGTGACAGCGATAACATCGTTTTCATCGGCGTGGAAAGCTACAGTTCCACACCGGACGTCAAACTGATGGATTTCATCAAAACTATGAACGCCCAGAGAGCAAGACATGTTGCTATCTATGCGGTTTCTTCCAACGGCACCGGAGGTGCGGAAAAAGTCATTGAAACGCTAAAGGCAAACAATGTGGTTGTCTGTGACAACGTCCTTAAACTTTCTGCTCCCAAAGCGATGTTCGGACTTGGCGGCCCGAAAATTACGAACGAGCATGTTGCAACCGCTAAAAAATGGGCACAGGAGATTGTCGAATCCCTCTAACCCCTTCATAAATAGGTTAAAGAAAGTCTGCTCTGCAGGCTTTCTTTTTTGCGCTATTTTCCGGCGATAGGCAAACCATGAACATTGCTTTTCCTCCTCCGGGGACTATCGGGAATGCTTTAGATTGAAAATACATATAGTATTATATATAATATATAGTTCTTTTAGTAAATTTATTGGTTACAATTAAGAGCCTGTGAGAAGATTCTCGCGGGCTCTTACAATTCTGTCATCAGTTTTATTGTTCTTTTGTCATAAAGAGGACGCCGAGCGTTCCCGGCCCGCAGTGAGAAGATATCGTACAGCTTGCCCGGGTCACATGGATTTCCTCAAAGATTTTCAGTTCTTCAATAGTCCCGCGCACTCCGTCAATCCACTCCTGCGGGACACCGGAATGGGTAATGAACACATGATCCGGCACCAAATCATCCCTGCCTGCCAGCTTATCCAGCGTGTAAGTGTGCAGGACTTTTTCCATTGGGCCGCGGTATTTCTTACCCACCGACATCGCTCCGTTTTTATCATTTGCTACATGGATACAGGGTTTGAGGTTTAGCAGATTCGCACCGAATGCGGCAACCGCACTGCATCTGCCGCCCGCGCGCATGAATTCGAGCGTGTCAAGTACAAAGCTTGCATGGCTGTGAGGGACAAGCTCGATGAGCCGGCGCTGAATTTCCAGCGCCTCTGCTCCATGCCGTATCATTTCGCCGGCATACAGGACCAGCAGGCCGATACCGGTAGAAAGATTACAAGAATCAACCGGATAGACATGCCCGCCCAGTTCTTTGGATGCGGCAACACAATTTTGATAGGCACTGGACAGCGCGGAGCCGATATTAACATGCACAATCTCATACCCCGCATCCACCCAGTCTTTGAAATACTCCACATATTCCATCGGGGTAATTGCCGAGGTCTTTGGTAGAAGCTTTCTTTCCCTCCATGCCCGGTACAAATCATCCGGCGTGATGTCTACGCTGTCGATGTACGAAGTTTCCCCTAACAGGATATGGAACGGAAAAAAGTGAACGTCATAGCGCTGCCGCAGCTCCTCGCCCAAATCACAGGGACTGTCCGCGCTCAGGATAACCTTGCGGTGCATAGCATTTTCGACTCCTTTTCATAAAATACACCTTCCTGACCCTGATAAGAGCGCAGGAGGGAAAAGATAGGATAGCACTTGGTTATTTTTCTGTACTGTCTGTCCCGTTTTTCTTAAGCCTAAAAAATACCGGAATGTAGTTAAAAAAGGAGAACAGCAGAAAAATCCCGGAAATAAAAATCAGGACAGTGCGGATGGTTTCTCCCATCATCGGCAGGCCGACAATCAGAATCATCACCACATAAAAAACTGCAGTAGAAAGCTTTCCAAACCATTTTGCCCCGACTAGCCTTACGCCGTCATACATCAGTTTAATACCCCCAAACGCAGTCGCAAGCTCTTTGATGAGGAATACACAAAGGAGCACCGGCATCCATTTCACTCGGATTGCCAGACAAACTGCAACCGTCGCCTGCGTCAGCTTGTCCGCTACCGGGTCGAGAATTTTTCCAAGGTAGGTAATCATCCCGAATTTCCTTGCAATCATCCCGTCCGCCATGTCGGTCAGCCCGGACAGCAACAGGATTATCGCTGCAAAGTAGTAATCCCAATTTGTCTGTGCTGTCAGGTAACAGTAGGCAAATGCGGGGATAAGCAAAATCCTGATATAGGAAAGGATATTGGGGATACTGTACAAATCCTTTTTCTTCACTGTCTTGTCCTTTCCGCCCCGCCTCGGAAGAAGGCCGGGCGCCCTTTCGGTCAATTTTTCTCTCTGTTTTTTAGTATACAATAGCGCCATACCGCTTGGCAAGCCCATCAAGCTTGCTACTTTCAATCCCACAGCGGCTGTCAATCAGTGCCCTGCCCTGAAATTCAAACAGCGCTTCCTGCAGCAGCTCCTCACTGTGGGAAGTGATGAGGACCGGCAGGCGGAACATATGCGCATTGCGTCCCAGATGATAGGCGTCATCTTCCGTCTCGATCTCCACTAAAATCAGATCGCAGCCGCTGTCTTCATACTTCAGAATGGTATCCGCCATATCATATTCACAGGGGAGTGCCTCTCCTATCGTCATGTCCTCGCTTAAAAAGAAGACCTCATGCTCACTTGAAGCAAGCACTTCATCTTCCGGAGATACTTGATGCACCGCAAACTCGCCTTTTTGCCGCAGCATTTTGGAAAGTGCCGCGATGTGCTCCGGAGAGGTACCGCAGCATCCCCCGACAATCGCTACACCTGTATCTACCAGCTTGCCCACTTGTTTTGCAAAAATATCAGGTCCCAGGTCATATTGTCCCAGATTCACCGGGTTCGGGCTTCCAGGATTCGGCTTTGCCAGCAAGGGGATTTTTGCATAGGGGGCGATTTTCTCAATCCAGGGGAGCGTTTCCTCCGGGGTTCCGGAGCAGTTGATGCCAAAAGCATCCGCGCCCATCGCCTGCAGGACAGTCAAAGCACACAGAATGTCCGTACCGTCCGGCAGCTCCCCCTGGCCGTTTACAACCACACTCACAAAGACCGGCAGGCCTGTCTCCTTACTCGCAAGCAGGGCGGCTCTCGCGTCCGGCAGTGTGGTCATGGTTTCGCAAACCAGTAAATCCACTCCTGCGTCTCGAAGCGCCTGTACCTGCCGGCGGTAGGTGTCCACCACCGTCTGGAAGTACAGTTCCCCAAACGGCTCAATACTCTGTCCGGTTGGGCCGATGCTTCCCGCTACCAAAACCCCATCCGGCGCGGCCTGCTTTGTGAGAGCTACAAGCTCGCGGTTGAACCGGATATCCTCCTCACTAAGCCCGTACTTTTGAAGCGCCAGAGAATTTGCCTGAAATGTCGGGGCAAGCAGGACCTGGCTACCTGCCCTAACGAAATCCCGCTGCAAACGCAGCAACGCCTGCGGGTGCCTTAAAATCCATTGTTCCGGGCACTGCTCGAGCGGCATGTGCTCTCGGAAAATCAAATTTGTGCCCGTTGCTCCATCCAGTAAAAGCGGTAAGGGATAGGGGATATCCATCTTAGTACTTGAACCTCCGTCTTGTGAGATACCGGGCAGACTTTCTGCCTGCCACTTCTTGTTATGATAGACCAATATTTTAAAGAAATCATGAAGAAAAGAGGCACAGCGAAAATTCCCTTTGCCGCGCCCCATTTTGGTTACATTGTCTCAGGCGCCTCAATTTTGAGCAGGGTGAGAACGTTTTTGAGCACGACACGCACTGCCAAACACAGACTCAATCTGGCCTGCATCAGCGGCTCCTCCTCGCCCTTGACCTTGCAGGTATTGTAAAACTTGTGGAACAAGGTCGCAAGCTCTACCGCATAGCGAGTGATGCGCGCAGGGTCATAGGCCTTTGCCGCATCGATAATTTCATTCGGCAGCCCAGCCAGATGGCGGATAAGCTCGATTTCCTCTGGTTTACCGAGCAGGGAGAGTTCCTCTGCCGTGCAGGTGCGTGGGGTAATTCCCTCTCCCGCAAGGTTTTTGACTATGCTGCAGATTCTCGCGTGTGCGTACTGCACGTAGTAAACCGGGTTTTGACTCGACTGCTCGACTGCTAAATCAAGGTCAAAGTCAAAATGGGAGTTTGCCTCTCTCAGGTTAAAGAAGAAACGCGCCGCATCGATGGGAACCTCATCAAGCAGGGTGACAAGTGTAATGGCCTTGCCGGAACGCTTACTCGCTTTGATGACCTGTCCATCGCGCACCAAGCGAACCATTTGCATCAGCACCGCGTCTAGCTTGTCCGGATTCACGCCTAGCGCCTGCATGGAAGCTTTGAGGCGGGGAATATATCCGTGATGGTCCGCTCCGAGCACGTCGATGGCCTTGTCAAAGCCACGGGTCACAAGCTTATTGTAATGGTAGGCGATATCTGGCACGACATAGGTCGGGATGCCGTTGGAGCGCACAAGGACAAAGTCCTCGCTGCCAAAATCCGTCGCCCTAAACCAGAGAGCGCCCTCTTTTTCATAGGTATACCCCTTCTCCTTGAGCAGCTCGATGATCTGCTGCACCGCGCCGTTTTTATGGAGCGTGGACTCCCGGAACCAGGTATCGTAGGAAATGCGGTATTTTTCCAAATCCCTCTGAAGCCCTTCAATATTCAAAGGAAGTGCATAATCGACTAACGCCTTCTGGCGCTCCTCCTCCGGGACAGCCATATACTTGTCCCCATGGATAGCGGCAAAGTTCTTCGCATGCTCCATGATATCCTGCCCGAGATACGCGCCCTCGGGCATCTCGATCCCCTCTTGGTACAGCTGCTGATAGCGCACGGAAAGGGAGAGGCCGAATTTCTTGATCTGATTGCCCGCATCGTTGACATAAAACTCCCGTTCAACCGAATAGCCGGCCCAGTCGAGTACGGAAGCAAGGCTGTCTCCGATGGCGCCGCCGCGCGCATTGCCGATGTGCATCGGCCCTGTCGGGTTGGCGGATACAAATTCTACCAGCACGCGTTTGCCCGAACCAAACTCAGAGCGGCCGTAATGTTCCTGTTCCTTAAGCACCTGGCTTACTGTGTAGGCGAACCAAGCTTCCGACAAAAAGAAGTTGAGGAAACCGGGGCCCGCAATTTCACAGGAGGAAAAATAGGTTCCCTGCAAATCCATGTGAGACTGGATGAGCTCCGCAATCTGGCGGGGCGCTTTGCGGAATACGCGCGCACAGACCATCGCAATGTTCGTCGCAAAATCCCCGTGGCTTTTGTCTGCCGGAATTTCCACTAAAAACGCGGGCAGGGGCTGTGAGTCCAAACAACCGTCAGCCACACAGGCGCCGAGAGAACGAATCACGCACTCTCTCACTTCATCCATTGCCTTTGAAACAAGATTATTCATGGTCTTTGTTACACTCCTTGACATTGATTCGTACTGTATTTTCGCTGGCAAGTGCCCCGTCGATATCGAGCGTGTAGTTGAAATCGACCTTGCCGCCGTCTTCCCTAAGCGTTGAGGTAATCATATCCGTCAGTACCCCAATGATGATATTGCCGTACTCCGTTCCGTAATGGCAGAGATGGCGCTTTCCCCGCTCCATCACGAGCTGAGAGCGCAGGGTTCCGTTTCGGATCATTGTCACTCGGTTTTCCCCTTCGATTTTCACCGTGGTCGTAGTATCCTCATCAAAGCCCGTCGCTTCGGACTCTTTATAGACAATATAGTATTTCCCGTCCCGTTCATAATAACTGCCGAAGGTGGTAAGCTCCATTTCATCGCGTTCTCCATCGACCTGCTGCGTACTCAAGATAGAAATCAGTACGTCCTTTTTCAAATAACTTCACTCCATTTTATTCTTCATAAGAATCAATAGGAACCTGTTCAATCCGGCCGGATAAATCCTCGCCGAGGAACCGCCCTGCATTGTTTTCAAAATCCTCCGCGCTGCTCGCGCAAAACCGGCATATCCCACCAGCACGCTGCCCGTTTTCCATGCCCTGCTCGTGTAGATACCAGCGTACAAATCGGGCAGCTTCCCTACCGGAATCAATGACAGTCACGTCTTTCCCCATGATTTGGGAAATCGCATCTTTAAGCAGAGGGTAATGTGTGCAACCTAAAATAAGAGTGTCCACCCCAGCTGCTTTCAGCGGTGCAAGATATTCTTTCGCCACCAGGCGCACCACTTCATTTTGTGCCCCGAAGTATCCGTTTTCCACCAGGGGGACAAAGAGCGGACAGGCCTGCGACATTACTTGAAAAGTATCGTCAATCCCCTTAAGGGCCTCTACATACGAGCCGCTTTTGATGGTGGCACTCGTCCCGATGACTCCAATTCTCCCGGTCTTCGTCGCAAGTGCCGCCGCACTTGCCGCGTGATCGACGACACCGGTAAAGGGGATTCCCAGTGAATCCCGGTACTCTTTTGGGAGGGTAGAGCTGACTGTCCCGCATGCACAGAGAATCATCTTGACGTCCTGCGAAAGCAAAAAGCGGACATCTTGCTTGGAATAGCGCACAATCGTTTCCTTGTCCCTGGTCCCGTAAGGGACACGGGCGGTGTCCCCAAAGTAGACGATATCTTCTCCTGGAAGCAAAAGCCGCAGTTCTTTGACGGCAGTCAGTCCACCAAGCCCGGAATCAAAGACCCCGATGGGCCTCATATTTTGTTTAAACTCCATAACCGCCCCGCCTTACCGGTCCAGAGCGAGCTGGATGAGGGCGTCGACCATCTGCGCATGGTCCTTGCCGCTGCGCTCGATAAGCATCGGGTACATGCTGATGCTGGTGAAGCCGGGCAGGGTGTTGATTTCGTTGAGGATAACCCGCCCCTCTTTTCTGGTTACAAAGGAGTCGATACGGGACAGCCCATAGCATCCAAGCGCGGAAAACGCGCGTTTGGCATAGGCGCGGGCCGTCTGCTCTGCGTTTGCGGGAATACGGGCCGGAATATACACGTTCGAGCCGTCGTCAATATATTTCGCTTCGTAATCGTAAAACTCGTTACAGGATTCGATTTCCCCCACGCAGGAGATAAACGCATCGTCCGTGGTGCCGAGCGCTGCGCATTCAATTTCGACGCCGTCGATGGTCTCCTCAATGAGCGCCTTGTCATCCTCTTTGAGGGCCTTCAAGATCCCCTCTTTCAGCGACTGCTTATCCGTCGCCTTGGTCACGCCAACCGAAGAACCTGCGTTTGCCGGCTTGACAAACATCGGATAGCCGAGCTTGTTCGCCAGGCGCATCTCGATTTCATCGAACATTCCCATATCCGCCTGTTTGACGAAGTCCCATTTTGCC
>UQSL01000037.1 GCA_900543705.1 uncultured Oscillospiraceae bacterium | reverse complement strand
CTTATATCGCCCGCACAATTGCAGAAGAAATCCTTCTTGAAAATTTCTCCTCGCCGTATTCAAAAAGAATCCGGGAAAGCTCCGTTTCCTCACAGGTATTGACCAAGTCCTTGGCGGAATATCCTTCCTGACTCATCCGCATGTCGAGCGGCGCGTCCGCGTGATAGGAAAAGCCACGGTCTGCGACGTCGAGCTGATGGGAGGAAACTCCAAGATCAAGTAGGACTCCGTCAACCGCGTCAATCTCAAGCTGTGCAAGCACGGCTTTTAAATCAGCAAAGTTTGCGTGCATCACCTGTGCACAGGGATAGGCAGAGAGGCGTTCCCCGGCAATTTTAACGGCATCCGGGTCACGGTCGAGCGCCACAAGTCGGCCAGTTGTCAAATGCTTTGCAATCTCGCCCGAATGGCCCGCACCACCAGCAGTCCCGTCGACATAGATGCCGTCCGGTTTAATGGCAAGCCCCTCGATACACTCCCGGAGCAGTACTGAAACATGATGAAATTCCATGGACTGCCTCCTTTTTAAACTCGCTTAAAAGCCAAGATCCTCCATGGCCTGTTCAATGGTATCTCCGGTCAAATCCGCACACATGCTGTCCCAGGTATCCTTGTCCCAAATCTCTGCGCGCACGGATGCACCGATGACCATGACATTTTTCGTTAAGTGGGCGAATTCTCGCAGCGACTGCGGGAGGATAATACGCCCCTGCTTGTCACATTCCACCTTGCAGGCGGAAGCAAACAGGAACCGCTGGACCGAACGTGCTTTAGACATGGGGAGTTCTCGAATCTTGTTTTCAAGCTTCTGCCATTCCTCTAAAGAGTAGACAAACAGGCAGCTGTCCAAGCCCTTTGTAACGATAAAACTCACGCCAAGGTCCTCGCGGAGCCGGGAAGGAAAACTGACTCTGCCCTTGTCGTCGATTGTATGCAGATATTCGCCAATCAGCACCGCTGCCACCACCTTGTCCCATAGAGTTCTGAAAACATGGGATTCCATGGGTATTTCACACCACTTTACACCCTTTTTCACCATTACTGTTTTATTATATCGTGTGATTATGTAAATTGCAACTGTTTGTGAAAAGTTTTCCACTCCAAAGCGGCCGTTTTTTTCGGTAATTTTTGACAAGGATTCCGGAATTATGAAACTTTACTTTTTACAAAAGCACTTTTTTCTTACATTACCTTAATTTGTCAACCCATTCTTTTAAAAAAAGGCCCTTTTAAAGTATCGTATACTGGACCGCTGCTGTAGGTTTCCGGCTTCATTTTTTATCCCCTGAAAAGGAATGTGTGAGTCTATGCACGAGATGTCCGTTGTCCAACACTGTCAACATGGCGAAAGAATACGCGAAAAAACGGCGCTTTCCAAATCTGTATTTGTTTTGCAGATCGGGTCCTAGAGTATATTCCTTACTTTTTCCCCAATGGGTCATGCCTACAGGAAACCTCAACTAAAAAAGGCATTGTGAAACGGCTTATTTCACAATGCCTTTTTATATAGCTTAAATAATAATGCAGATGAGCCCGCTGCAACCCTCGTTGATGATACGCTCGATGGTCTCCTGAAGCTTGAGCCTCGCATCGCCCGGCATCCGGTAGAGCTTGTTATGCAGGCCCTCATTGACCAGCTCATGCAGGGATTTCCCAAAGATATTCGAACTCCAAATCTTTTTCGGGTTTTCCTCGAATTCCTGGAGCAGGTAGTGGACCAGCTCTTCGGACTGCTTTTCGCTGCCCACAATTGGGGATACCTCGGTTGTGATATCCGCCCTCATCATGTGAATCGACGGCGCGCTCGCCTTCAGGCGCACGCCATACCGTCCGCCCTGCTTGACGATTTCCGGTTCTTCGAGCGTCAATTCATCAATGGTCGGCATCACAATGCCGTAGCCGGTGGCCGCAACTTCATCGAGCGCATCGCGTACCCGCTCATACTCCCGCTTGACCTGAGCGAGTTCTATCATCAACGGCATGAGTCCTTCCTCGGAGTCGATGGTAAGTCCGGTCGCCTCCCCGAGGATTTTATAAAACAGCTCTTGTGGAAGCGTCAGATTCACTTTTGCGCTTCCCTTTCCAAGATCAATCGAGGTCACAGTCGAATGCTTGATAAACTCGCATTCCTCCACCCTGGAAAGCATTCCAGAAACCTCGCTGATATGGCTCAGGGAAGCCGCCGGTTCCACAATTGCCGAGTAGATGGCCTGCTTAAGCCAGTGGTCTTTTGCAAGGGAGACGACCCAGCGCGGCATCTCCACGCTGATCTCCTTGACCGGGAATTCATAGAGCACATTGGTGAGAATCTGCTTGATATCCGCTTCCGTCAAATCGAGACAGTTCACCGGAAGTACCGGCACGCTGTATTTTTCTGTAAGCTGCTGCGCCATCTGCTGGGAGGGCGCGGATTGTGGGTACATGCAGTTGAGCAGGACGACAAACGGTTTGTTAATCTCCTTGAGTTCGCTGATAACGCGCTCCTCCGCCTCTTCATACTCGTCGCGCGGAATGTCGCTGATACTGCCGTCCGTCGTCACAACAAGCCCGATGGTCGAATGCTCGGTGATCACCTTCTGTGTTCCAATCTCTGCGGCCATGTTGAATGGAATTTCCTTATCAAACCACGGAGTCATAACCATGCGGGGCGTGTCGTTCTCCACATAGCCGAGGGAACTAGGTACAATGTAGCCGACACAGTCGATCATGCGCACGTTGACGCTCGCCGTTCCATCCAGGGAAACTTCCACCGCTTCCTCCGGGATGAACTTCGGTTCCGTCGTCATAATGGTCTTACCTGCCGCGGACTGAGGCATTTCATCGACCGCCCGCTCCCGCTTGTAATCGCTGGGGATATTCGGTAAAACCAGGGTTTCCATGAATTTTTTAATGAAGGTGGATTTCCCCGTGCGAACCGGGCCGACCACCCCGATATAGATATCGCCGCCTGTCCTCTGGGCAATATCCTGATAGATGTTTCTGTTTTCCATATTCCGCTTTGGCCCCCTTACTACAATATCTGTTGTTTCATCGGGATATCCCCTACTCGGTCACGATTGGGATCAGGAGCATCCCCCGTTTTTCTACCACATCTCCGGCAAGGTCGTTTTCGCTCATCACCTGCTCGACGGAGGTATTGTACCGCTTGGCGATCTCCCAGACCTGTTCCCCAGCGTCCGCATAGTAGATGGTCAGCGCAATGTCCTTATCCCGGACCTTCGGTTTTTCCTCATCCACCGACACATTGCATACAATCGATTCGCTGACCCTGGTCACCGCTTCTCCGAACAGCTCGCATTCAACGGTAAAGGTGGCGTGCTCTCCTTCCAGCGTGGCGCCCGAGGAAAGCAGATTCAGGTGCGGCGTGTATTCCAGGGTCATCGGGGTATTCGAGAGAGCCGTCTCCTGGTCAAACTCATCCTTGGCCGTAATGCACAGCAGATTGTGCTCCGTGTCATAGGCGAGCATCGTGATATCGAGCTGGATACGGCAAATTGCCTTACCCTCGGTGATTTCGGTGGAGCCTATCTTCATCTCGCACCAGCTGTCGCACAGCGAGGCCATCTCCTGCGGCAAATCCAGTTCACTGCGGTGGGTAAACTGTTCCTGCGTCCTGTTGACGACATGTTCAAACTGCATCTGCTTCTGTTCACAGTTCGATTCAAACAGGGTGGAGAACACATCGCAGACGGACATCATCTCCTCTTCCCGGCGAACCTTTGCGGTGACGCAGATCTCACAGTCGAGCGTAAGTGTTGTGTTCTCCTCATACTCCTGCTGGGGCATCAGCTCACAGGAGCAAACGCAGAGATCGATATCGCAGGTACAATCCTCATCGACGCCGTCCACGTCCAGTATCTGGCTGAAGGGGAGCATCTGCTCCACAGTACTAAGGGTCTTGCTCTCCTGGTCGCACAGGTAGAGCATATGTAGATGCAGTTCTCCTTTTAAGATAATTTTCCCCGCAATCAGCTTGCAGTCGCTGACCGCCGCATGAGCGGAAGTTTTCAGAATGCTCAAAACCGGCGGATTGCCGGAGGGAAGCTCGATATCCTCATGGATGGAGAGCTCCTGCTGCACGCAGGCACACAGGCGGCTGACCGGGAAGACCCTTTTCTTGAGCTGGATTCCGGCTCCCTGTGCGTCGCCGGTCAGTTCACAGGAAACCCGGTTCATCGCCTGAATTTTCAGGACGACCGCCCCGCGAATATCCAACCTGCGCTGGCTGACCGCCCGGCAGTTGACATAGCTGACCGATGGGGTAATGGTGATGTCTGAATCCGGGGCAACCCGTGCCAGCTCCACGACTTTGGAAAACGGGCAACGGTAGACCGCGCATCTCGGCTCCTCCTCAGGCGCAACATACAGGACTTCTGCCACTGCGGTGCCCTCGATGGAAAGACTTGTACCGCTTAACGTTCTGGATACGATACGGGGTGTAATGCTGCATTTCAGGATTCTGACAATATCCGGCAGGTAATCAGGCAATACAAAATCGCATTCCAGGGACTGTTCCACCGCCCCATCGTATACCATTTCGTTTATTGAAGCAGTTTCCTGTGTGACTCTTAGCTCCATAAGGATTTCCTCCCCTTTTTATTTTCTGTACTACTATATTCGGGCCTTACAGGCATTATGACAGGCCTGTTTGGGTTTCGGGCTGCAAATAGAAAAAGCCCTTGTCCTTTTTCTATTACATGCAAAAGGACAAGGGTTTAGAACCAAAATATTTATTTCTCATAGATGTTTACAAATGTTGTGCAAAGCGGCGTTTTCGTATGCCTGATAATATCATGTTTTTTTCCTTAAAAATATTTAAACCATGCTTCTCATAGAAAAAGCCCGGCGTCTGTTTGGAGATGCCGGGCTTTGTTCCCGATTTATGTATCTTCTTTTTTAATGCCGAAAATCATTCGAAGGATTCCCGCCAAAAATTTCGGACTTTTGACCACGACGATTTTCATCCAATCACCCTCCAAATCCTTTAATTGCAGCGCAGCAGCATAATCGCGACAATCAAGAGTGCGAGTGCTGCGAGAAACGCAACCGTCTTAAAGGAGAGGCACATTGCAACCACCAGTCCCGCTCCAAAGGCTACCGCCACAAGGGGCAGCGGAAATCTTCCGCGTGATCTGCGCAACCTCCTCACCGTCCTTTAACTGCGGCTATATGCCGCTTTGCGTATATTCCATTATACGCCCCGGTGAAAAATGTGTTCATGCATCTGAGGAAAGGATGACAAGCGCACAGCCCTTTTTGATGGTAACTCCGGCGGAATCCGTCAAAAATTCATTGCTGATGCCAAGCGGGAAGCTGTTTGTCAGCAGTGCATCTTGCAGCGGATACTTCACCCGCTCCAATGTGACTCCCTCACAGCGTTCGCTCAGGGAAAAGACCGAGAGATGAAAGCCAGGGATACCTGCAACCTCGGCGGATTCATCGCACAACAGGAAAATCCGGTGGTTTTCATCGATGAGCGTACCGTTGCATCCATTTTCCCGCAGGTACAGCAGCGACTGGATATTGGCGATGGTGTGATCGATTCTCCCACCCAGGCACCCGAGGAAAACAAACTCCTTAAGCCCTCGATGGATTCCCTCTTTGACTGCAATCATCGTATCGGTATCGTCTTTTTCGCTCGGATAGCGGATGAGCTCGTGTTCCGCAACGGAAAATTGCTCTAAATCGCAGGAGTCGAAGTCCCCGACAATCAAGTTCGGAGAGAGTCCCAGGTTACGGGCATGCTCAAGCCCGTTGTCCGCGCAGATAACATAGTCCCCGGGCTGTGAGGAAAACTCCAGTGCGCGATAGTCGTGCACTGGAGCGGAAGCCAAAATAATACATCGTTTCATTTGAGTTCCCATTCTTTGATGTCCTTTACCTGTTCATAAAGTGCGAGGTAATTCTGATACCGGGAGGGGTGGATTTTACCCTCCTCCACAGCCTGAATCACCGCGCAGCCGCCCTTTGCCGTATGTAAACAGCCGGTAAACCGGCAGTCCTCCTCATACGGGGCAAATTCGCGGAAACAATGGGGCAGCTGCTCTTTGAGAATCGTCTCACAACGGGTCAAATCGAGGGAGGAAAAACCGGGAGTATCCGCGACAAATCCCTCTCCCAGCCGGTACAACTCGACATGGCGGGTCGTATGCCTTCCTCGTCCCAGCTTTTTGCTGATTTCCCCGGTCTGCAGGGAAAGCTGAGGGCAAACCGCATTGAGCAGGGTGGATTTTCCCACACCGGAATTTCCCGCCAGGGCGCTTACCCCGCTGCTAAGAAGCATTCGCACCGTTTCCACGCCTTCTCCGGTGCAGCCGGAGGCCATAATCACCTGAAATCCCGCCATCGTATAGATGGCTCGCAGTTCCTCGTCCTGTTTTTGGTCGCTTTTGGTGATGACCAGCACCGGCTCGATCCCCTTGAATTCGCAGATGGCAATCAGCTTGTCAATGACAAGCAAATTCGGATATGGGTCGCAGGTGGAGACGATCAGCACCAGCCGGTCGAGGTTGGCAAGCGGGGGGCGGATGAGGGAATTTTTCCGCTCCTCGATCGCTGCAATTGTGTTGCTGCCGTCCTCCTCCGTCTGAATCGTAACATGGTCTCCCACCAATGGGGAAATTCCCTGTTTGCGGAGAATGCCTCTCGCCCGGCATTCGAAAATCCCGTCGTCAGCCAGCACCTCATACAAGCCGCCTACGCCTTTTAACAGTAATCCTGTTTTCTCCATAGTCTCCCTCTCTATGCGCCCAATGAAGGTTGTGAACTGCTGGAAGATGAGGATGAAGAGGGTTGACTGGAAGTTGAGTTTTCCGGCGGAGGCTCCACAAAGGCGGAAGAATTATCCCTTGTCACCTTGTACTGTCCTGTAGTGAAGTCAAGTTCAAGCTGCTTGTAGAGCGTGTTATCGATGTTGATGATAATCGTGCCCTTGCCTTTTCCGGTAAACGTCGGGCTCCAGGTCGGGGTCTGGCTCGGGTTGACAAGCTCCTGTGTCACAAGCGTGCCATCCAGGTATGCCTGAACTGTGACCGTCTCCGTGATGTTGCTCGGTAGCCTGATATCCACCTGATAGCTCTTTCCGCTGTCCCGTTTGCTGACAACAACGTTCACCGAAGAACCGGCAGTTACCTGGCTGCCGGCTGCCGGCGATTGAGAGAGCACGGTACCGGATGGCATCGTCCCTTCCTGCTCTGTAATGGTTCCAAGCGTAAGGCCGTGTTTCGAGAGTACCTTGCGGATGTCTTCTTCTTTATAAATGCCTTTCAGGTTCGGGACAGAGATGAGCTTTTCCTCCACACCCATACTGACATACAGCGTTACTGAGGTATTGGAGGTGATTTCCGTACCCGCCTCCGGGGAGGTGCTCACAACGTTACCCTCTTTGATGGCGGAATCATAGACTTTGGCAATCTCCGGTGTAATTCCAAGCTCAGAGAGTCTGCTCATTGCATCCTCCTGCGAGCTGTCGCGGAGGTTTGGCATAGCATGTGCTTTCTTGCCGACACTGACGGAAACTTCAATGGTACCTCCCTCTTTCATCTTGCGGCCCGGATTCGGAGTCTGGTCATAGATGACGCCCTCCTCGTATTCCTCACTGTAGCCGGTCGTCTTTTCTACGACCTTGAATTTCTTCATGTAATTTGCGTTATTTTTGACATCCTCCAGTTTCAGTCCAATCAGGGTCGGCGCATCAAATTCCGCGACCGACACAAACGGGTTGTTTACAATGAACATACCGATGATAAACAGGACCGCCACCGTCACAAATGCCAAGGCAACCGCCGTCAAAATAGGGACCACCGGGGATTTCTCCTCATTCTCGGTTTTTTCCTTTGTGCCCGGCTTCTTTGCCGTTCCGTTTTCCGGGGTTACGTCGATGGGACGGGTTGGATTCTCATCCACAAAGTATTTATAATCGAATTTAATTTCCGGGTTGTGCTTGAAAATTTCCAAATCCTTGAGCATTTCCGACGCGGACTGGTAGCGCTGAGAAGCGTCCTTTTGCATGGCGCGCAGAGTAATCTCCTCGATGCCAATGGGGATATCCTTGTTGATCTCCCGCGGGCGCATGGGGATGCTTTGGATCTGTTTGATTGCAACGGATACTGGACTATCCGCTTCAAAGGGGAGCTTGCCGGTAAGCATCTCAAAGAGCATCACACCCACGGAGTAGATATCCGCCTTGTCGTCGATGATATCCCCTCGAGCCTGCTCCGGGCTGATGTAATGGACAGAACCGATGGCCTTGTCGGTCATCGTCTGGGAATCACTGCGTGAAAAACGGGCGATGCCAAAATCCATCACCTTGATGGTGCGGTCGGAAAGCAACATGATATTTTGCGGCTTGATATCCCGGTGTACGATGCCGTGATCGTGTGCATGCTGAAGTGCGCGCAGTATCTGCACGGTAAAATGGACTGCCTCTCTCCAGGGGAGAACCTTCTTGTACTCGATATACTCTTTGAGCGTAATTCCATCCACGTATTCCATGACAATGCACTGGACCGGTTCGTCTGTAATGACATCGTAGACTTTCACGATGTTTGGATGGGACAGCTCGCCGATCGCCTTGGATTCATTTTTAAAGCGCCGGACAAAGTCGTCGTTTGACAAAAATTCTTCTCTGAGGACTTTGACCGCGACAACTCGCTGCTCCACCGTATCGAACGCCTTATAAACATTCGCCATCCCGCCGACACCAATCAGTTCCTGAATTTCGTAGCGGTTTTTGAGTCTCATTCCTATCATTCTATCCATCCGAGTTCCTCCGCCATAATCATTGAGAAATCACGACAACGGTGATATTGTCGTTTCCGCCGCGCTCGATAGCCCACTGAACCAACAGGTCAGGGCTGGCAAGCGCCCCATGTTCGAGTATGATGGAGAGGATTTCCTCCTTGCTGACACAGTTGGACAGTCCATCGGTACAAAGTAAAATCGCATCGGATTCCTGCAGGGGAATCTCATTGTATTCCACATCCAGTTCTTCTTCCACACCAACTGCACGGGTGATGAAGTTTTTCTTTGGGTGTTTCATGGCCTCTTCCTCGGTCAGCTCTCCCCGTTCCACCAGGATTTGGACCATCGAGTGATCCTTGGTTACCTGCTCAATGGAGTCGCCCCGAATCAGATAGGCCCGGCTGTCTCCCACATGCGCAATATACGCGGTGTCATCCTTGACCACCACAGCAACAGCCGTCGTTCCCATCCCGGAAAGCCCCTCATCCTCTTTTGCCGCCTCATATACGTAGGTATTAGCCGCATTCAACGCGGATAGCAGCATCGAACGGATGGAATTCTCATCGGATTCCTCCCGGTAGGTCTTTGCAAACGCTTTGGCTATGACGTCGACCGTCTTCATGCTTGCGATATCTCCACCGTTCACACCGCCCATGCCATCGCACACGACCGCCCATACGGCGCCGTCTTCAAATTTTCCAATGTCATACGCGTCCTCGTTCATCGGTCGGACACGTCCCCTGTCCGTATGACCTATTGCACGTCTCAATAACGATTACCTCCCTGTATGAGCAGAATCTTTTCTCAGCTGTCCGCATGCCGCTTCGATATCCGCGCCGAGTTTCCTGCGCACCGTCACGGTGATCCTGTTTTTCTCCAAAATCCCGGCGAACCGCCGGATATTTTCCCTTGGACTCTTTTTATAATCCCGTTCCCGAATCTCATTGACCGGAATCAGGTTGACATGGCACAGCATGCCTTTCAACAGCCTGGATAGCTGGTAAGCGCATTCGTCGGTATCTGTCACTCCGGAAATCAGCGCATACTCAAAAGAGATGCGCCGCCCGGTGATTTTCGTGTAATCCTTGCAGGCCGCAATCAGTTCCTCCACCGGATAGCGGTGGTTGACCGGCATAATCGTATCCCGCAGCTCATTGTTCGGCGCATGCAGGGAAACAGAAAGCGTAATCTGAAGCTTCTTTTCTGCCAGTTCCCGGATTCTGTCCACCAGACCGCAGGTGGAAAGGGAAACGTGCCGGTGGCTCATCCCAAAGCCGTTTTCGTCCTCGAGCAGGTTTAAAAAATCGAGCACGTTTTCAAAATTATCAAGCGGCTCGCCGATGCCCATCATTACGATGCTGTGCACCCGCTGCCCGCTGTCCTCGCAGGCCGTGGTCACCTGCCCGAGCATTTCACTTGGCCTGAGGTTTCGAGTAAAGCCGGCAATCGTGGAGGCGCAGAACTTGCAGCCCATCCGGCACCCCGCCTGGGAGGAGATACACAGACTGTTCCCGTGCTTGTAGTGCATCAGCACACTTTCCACCCGCTCCCCGTCCGGAAGCTCAAAGAGGTATTTTATCGTCCCGTCAAGCTGAGAAACCAGCTTTCTGAGGATCTTCAGCTGCGGTATGTAAAACTGCTCCGCAAGCTGCGTACGCAAAGCGGCTGGGAGATTGGTCATGTCCTCAAAGCTCTTCACGTTTTTCTGGTGCAGCCAGGAAAAAATCTGTCCTGCCCGGAATTTCGGCTGGCCCATTTCCGTGATGGCGTCGGTAAGCTTCTCCCTGGTCAGGGATTTGATATCCTGTTTTTCCAAACCATCACCTCAGTTTCTCAAAACGCTGTAAAAAGAAGCCGTCGTGGGTTTCATCCGGAAACAGCGTAAGCTGTCCGGGATGCTCCTCGCCGTCGTCCCCCTCAAACGGGGATGCGGCAAAGTCAGAGTGCTCCGCCAAAAAGCGGGCAGTTACCTTCTCGTTTTCGTGGTGGGAAAGCGTGCAGGTCGAATAGAGCAGGACCCCGCCCGCCTTCAGGTATTTTGCTGAAGTTTCCAATATATTATACTGGATTTCAGGAAGATTTTTCACTTCATCCAGGGGTTTATATTTGATTTCCGGTTTTCTGCGGATACTGCCGAAACCGGAACAGGGCACGTCGCATAAGATCCGGTCGGCTCGACCGAGAGACTCCTCATACTCCACCGCATTGTGCGCAGTGGCACGGATGATTTTAAGCCCAAGCCTTGCGGCTCCTTCCTTAATCAGCTTCACCCTGTGCGGATGTATATCAAAGGAAAATAAGGTTCCTGTGTTATCCATCTGCTCGGCTATGGTAAAGCTTTTGCCGCCGGGCGCGGCGCACATATCAAAGATGCGTTCTCCCGGTTTTGCCCCCAAAGCCTGAACGCAGAGTTGGGAAGCTGCGTCCTGCACATGAAACAATCCCTTTGCAAAGCATTCGCTGTGCTCAACCGCCCCCGCATGGGACAGTTTCAGGCAGTTTGCAAGCTGCGGGTGCCGGGATGCTTCGATTCCCTCCTGCTTTAGCAGCGATATCAGTTCTTCCGGAGTGGTTCTCAGGGTGTTGGCCCGAATAAACAGCGGCGGCTGTCCAAGCGATGCTTTCAGCATCGCTTTGGTGCGCTCCCGCCCATAGTGTTTGTCCCACATTCGAATGAGCGGCTCGGGACAGGAGTACTCAAAGCTGAGCGCTGCAACCGGCTCTTTCGGAAGTTCGTTTGCGCGTGCCTTATCCCGCAGGACAGAGCGTAACACGCCGTTTAAAAAGCCGGAGAGCCTTGTTTTGCCAAGTTTCTTTGCGAGCTTCACGCTCTCATTGACCACAGCGCTGTCCGGCGTCTCCATGTAAAAAATCTGGTACAGGGAAATGCGCAAAAGCTGGAGCACAGTTCTGTCAAGCTTTCCCACCGGAACAGAGGAAAAACGCCCTATCATTTTGTCAAGCGTGAGCTTTCGCTCCACACAGCCGTAAAACAGGGCTGCGGCAAATGCGGTATCCTGTTTTGAAAGTGAGTGCTCTTTGCGTAGCGCGTCGAATACCAAGTTCGAGTAGCCGTCGTGTTCCATCTTCAAAAGCGCCTGAACGGTCAGTTCTCTTGCAGTCAATCGTCTCTTCCTCTTCTTCCAAAGATCAAAACCAGCCGCAGCAGCTGCATCAGGGAGACAAACAGCGCCGCCACATAGGTCATCGCCGCCGCGCTCAAAACTTTCCTCGCCCCAGTAAGCTCTTCGCCGTACAGGATATTCATCTGCTCGAGCGTTTTCATTGCGCGGCTGCTCGCATTGAATTCCACCGGCAGAGTGACGAGCTGGAACACGGTCACCGTGGAAAACAGAACGAGTCCGATGTCCACCAAAATGCCGTACTGGAAGATAAAGCCCAAAATAATGAGCGGCAAAGACAATTTGGAGCCGATATTCGTCACTGGGATGATGGCGCTGCGTATTTTAATTGGAAAATACCCGGTTGCATGCTGCACCGCATGCCCGACCTCGTGCGCCGCGACCCCAATGGCCCCGACAGAGGTCGAAGAGTAGGTGGAATCCGACAGGCGCACGACATTGTCTCTCGGGTCGTAGTGGTCGGAGAGTTCTCCCGCCACCCTCTGAATAGACACGTCGTACAGTCCGTTTTCATCCAGAATCATACGGGCTGCCTCCGCTGCTGTGAGATTTCTCGAATTATTAAAGGTGTTGTACTTGTTGTAAGTGGATTGAACCCGCACCTGCGCCCAAGTCGCAATGATGAGCGCTGGTACGACCAAAATCAGATAATAGTAATCAAAAAACATATCTGCTGTTCTCCTTACATCTACTTAGGATGCCGTATCTGTTTACCATGAATGCGAAGCGTGAATGATATCATTGGCCACCAGCATAGGCAAGCCATGAGAAGAAAAGACAATGTCCGCTCCTGTGGATATTATTCCCCAAAAATTTCCCCGGCTTTAATTCTTTGCCCATTGATGAAGCTCAGGCCGTCCATCCGTTTTGCCCCTTCAAGCTGGACGGAGGTAAGCTCAATGCAACTCCCATCCCCGCAGGCGAGAATCAAATGTTTGGAATCCATCAATGTGCCCGGGACAGTCCCCTCGCCCTCGCACAGCCGGGAGGAATGGATTTTTAAGATTTTCCCATGGAACAGGGTCGTCGATCCCGGCCAGGGGGAAAGCCCGCGAATCTGGTTGTGGATTTCCTGCGCCGTTTTGTGAAAATCCACGGCGCAAAGCTCCTTTGTGAGCATCGGTGCGTAGCTTGCCTGCGCGTCATCCTGCACCTCCCTAGGTGCGGTACCTGCCTCCACCGCGTCCAGTGTCTTGACAATGAGGGAGGCGCCGAGCACAGACAGGCGGTCGAACAGATCTCCCGCCGTCTCGTTTTCCTCGATAGGAATGCTTTCTTTGAATATCATATCGCCGGTGTCAAGGCCTTCGGCCATGTACATCGTCGTCACGCCGGTCTCTTTCTCTCCATTCAACACCGCCCACTGGATTGGGCCGGCGCCGCGGTACTTTGGCAGCAGGGAGGCATGCACATTGATGCAGCCGTATTTCGGCAGCTCCAGCACCGCCTTGGGCAAAATCCTGCCGTATGCTACCACGACGATAACGTCCGGAGATAGCTGTCTTAAAATTTCGAATGCTTCTCCGCTTTTAAAGCCTTTCGGTTGATACACAGGAAGGCCATGCGAGAGTGCCAGCTCCTTGACCGGAGAGAATGCGAGCTTATGCCCGCGCCCTTTCGGCTTATCCGGCTGGGTAAAGACGCCGCTGACCGTATGCCCCGCTTCCAAAATGGAAGAAAGGCAGCCGGTTGCAAAATCCGGAGTACCCATAAAGACCACGTTCATGCGAAAACCGCCCTTTCCTATTTAAGTTCTGAGGGGTCGAGCATCTTTGTCGCCAAATCCGTAAACAGGATTCCCTCCAGATGATCGATTTCATGGCAGAAAGCACGCGCGAGCAAATCGCTTCCCTTGAGGATGATTTCCTCCCCATAACGGTTTTGTGCTTTCACCTTCACCTTAGAAGGCCGGACTACCATCCCATATTCCCCTGGGATGGACAGGCAGCCCTCGCTGTCCTCTACCTTGCCCCTGGCCTCAAGAATGACCGGGTTTACGAGCTCAATGAGCCCGTCGCCCACATCGATGACGACCACGCGCTTGAGAATTCCCACCTGCGGGGCGGCAAGGCCCACGCCGTGCTCTTCATACATCGTCTCGGCCATGTCGTCGAGCAGGGTGTGCAGGCGCTCGTCAAACTTGACCACCACGCGGGATTTTTTGCGCAGTACGTCGTCGCCCTCTTTTACAATATTTCTGATTGCCATAGTACTTCACTCCTGAATTATTCCTGGTTCATAGTAACATAGATGGAGATATTCTTTTTACTTTTATCTTTTTCAAAGGCCATCATCGAGTCGAGTAACAATGCCCTCATCCGCCTGTTGTTCTTACATTTGATGACCAGCTTATAGCGGTATTTATTGTTGAGCTTGACAATCCGTTCGCTGACCGGGCCGAGCATTTTCAACGGTACATCCCGGTATGAACGCTGTACAAGTTCCCGGAGCAGCGCAGCAAAGGCGAAAGCAGCCTGCACGACCTCATTTTCGTAAATGCCGGAAAACCCGACCGTACACAAATCGCAAAACGGCGGATACAGCAGAGCCCGCCTGGATGCGATCTCCTGTACATAAAAACGGTCGTAATCCTGCTTTGCGGCAAGCGCGATGATGGAATTATCTGGGGTGTAGGTCTGCACAAACGCCCGCCCGAGCAAGGATGCCCGCCCGCATCTGCCGACCACCTGGGTCAGCAGGGAGAAGGCGCGCTCATAGGCTTTGTAGTCCTGCGCATACAGCGCCTGGTCGAGCGAAAGGACGCCGACGAGCGTGACGTTTTCAAAGTCTAGCCCCTTCGCCACCATCTGCGTTCCTATCATTATATCATATTTTTTGTCTGCAAACTCCTTAAAATACTGTTCGTGAGAAAATTTTGAGATGGTGGTATCCGCATCCATCCGCAAAATCCTCGCTTCAGGGAAAATCTGCTGGAGTTCTTCCTCCGCCTTTTGGGTGCCAAGCCCGGTATACTGCACAAATTCACTGCCGCAGGTCGGACATTTGGAAACAGCGTCCTCGATGTAACCGCAGTAATGGCACATCAGCTTTCCGTTTTGCCGGTGATAGGTCATCGCGATGCTGCAATGCGGGCATTTGCAGACCTCCCCGCATTCGGCGCAGGCGACAATGGTGTTGTACCCCCGGCGGTTGAGCAGCAGAATGGACTGTTCCCCATGGTTGAGATTATACCGCAGCTCGTCGAGCAGCACCGAGCTGTATGCAGAGCGGTTGCCGTTTTTGGCCTCCTCCCCCATATCGACAACGTACACATCGGGAAGTTTTTTCTGGTTATACCGTTTTTTCAGGGTGACGAGGGTATAAATCCCGTTCTTTGCCCGGTAAAAGCTGTCGATGGAGGGCGTCGCCGAGCAGAGCAGCAGCAGGGCATGTTCGGCAGCGGCGCGGTATTTCGCCACATCCCTCGCATGGTAGCGCGGAGAGGATTCCGACTGATAAGAACTCTCCTGTTCCTCATCCATGATAATAAGCCCGACGTTTTCAAGCGGTGCAAACACCGCGGAGCGCGTTCCGATGGCGATATCCGCTTTTCCCTCTTTAAGCCTGCGCCATTCATCCAGGCGTTCGCCCAGTGACAGCCCGGAATGGAGCACCGCCACTCGGCTCCCGAAATATTTCCGGAAACGCTGGACGGTCTGCGGCGTCAGGGAGATTTCAGGCACCATCACAATGACGGTTTTCCCGAGCGAGAGGACATATTCCATCAGTTTTAAAAAGACGAGGGTTTTTCCGCTCCCTGTAACTCCGTAGAGCAGGGAGACCGCGGCCTGCCCCGCTTCGCATTGGGTTTTCAGCGTTTCAAACGCGGCCTTCTGTTCTTCATTTAGAGTAACCTCGGCGAGGGATTCCTTCCCCTGCGGGAGCATGCGGTAAGGACTGCGGTACACTTTGTTTTCAAAACTCTCCACAATGCCGCGCTTCTCCAGATTCTGTACGACCACGCGGGTCACCCCGGCGAGATAGCAAAGCTCCTTAAACGAAGCGGCTTGAACCTCCCCGAGCACCTCGATGACGGTGTGCTGTTTCGAGGTAATCTTGGAGCCGAGCGCAAAGATTTTTTGCTCCGCGTCCTCGCTGAGGCGGACCATCCGTACCGTCTCATCATTTACTTTCTGTATAGTATCAAAGGATTTAAACAAAATCCCGGCTTCACTCAAGGTATCCAGCGTCTTCTGCACGGCGGAGCGCTCCCCGAGAGCGAGCAGGTCCTGCTCGCTGACCAGTTCTTTCTTTTGCCGAAGATACTCGCAGATGGCGTCGCTGAGAAAATCCCGTTTTTCTTCGAGCGGCACTTCCCCAATTGTATAGGAGGTGACCACACTGCGGTCGATGCCGGGCGGGATCATCAGGCGCACCGCTTCATAGTAGGTACATAGCACATAGCTTTTAAGCCATTCCACCATCTGCAAAGCCTGGGGGCTCAGCAGAGGGCTTTCATCGATGAGCTGGGTGATGTATTTCATGCGCTTGCCGGGACTGTCGAGAGACTCGATTTCCAGCACAATCCCCTGCCGTTTTTTGTTACCGGAACCAAAGGGCACCAGTACCCGGCATCCAGGCTGTACCTGTCCAATCAGTTCAGCAGGCACCAGATAGGAGTATGGTTTGTCAAAGGAAATAGCCGCCTTGTCCACTGCGACAAGCGCGCTCACATACAGTTTTATGACAAGCCACCTCCTTTGAAAACCTATGATATACCTTCTGCACAAGGCGGTGCCCTCTCTCAGTGATCTGAAGAAAAAGGCGCCTACAAAAAAGGCGGGAGAGTTTCCCCCGCGCAGTTTATTCAAGAGTCTGTCCGATGTCGTCCTTTTCTATAAGCTTGCATTTCCCTTCTGCAAACTCCTTGACAGAGATTTGTACCGGCTTCTCAATGAGAACCTCGTGTTCCCTCTCCGCTTCCTCAGTAACTTCTCGGGCGCGTTTGGCGACGGCTACCACCAGAGAGTAATAGCTTTGTCCATCCTTCAAAATATCGTTGATTGCAGGTCTGAGCATCATAATAAAAGACTCCTTTCCATTCCGGCCATTCGCCGGATACGGCTGCAATACCCAGCCGGATTTATTCTCCCAGCACTTCTCTGATAGAATCCTGCATCGAA
The DNA here is from genome assembly GCA_900543705.1 of uncultured Oscillospiraceae bacterium. GTDB lineage: Bacteria > Bacillota > Clostridia > Oscillospirales > Ruminococcaceae > Pseudoruminococcus_B. Next base: position 824 of record UQSL01000037.1, on the reverse strand, counting down.
GCGCTGCTGTTGTTCTGTGCATGGATGATTGCGCGGACATCCTCCACCGCGGTGGAAAGCACATTGTTTACCACAATGTAATCATATTTTGGCGCCTGCTCGATTTCCCGTATCGCGGCGGCAAGGCGTTTGTGCACGGTGGCCTCGTCCTCCGTCCCGCGGGCGGTCAGGCGGTGTTCGAGTTCTTTTAAAGACGGCGGGAGGATAAAAATCATCGTTGCATCCGGGCAGTTTTCCTTGATCTGAAACGCGCCCTGCGGCTCGATTTCCAAAATTACGTGGTAGCCCTCTTTCCGCCACTGCTCAACATTACGTCGGGGCGTACCGTAGAAGTTGTCGCAGTACTCCGCATGCTCGAGCACCGCGCCGTCCTCCACCATCTGGACAAACTGCTCTTTTGAAACATAAAAATAATCAATGCCGTCCACTTCACCCTGGCGTGGAGATCGCGTAGTCAGGGAGATGGAGAGACGGATTTTTTCCTCCTGTGTGAGCAGTTCTTTCAAAATTGTCCCTTTCCCGCAGCCGGAAGGCCCGGAGAGGACAATGAGCTGTCCGCGGTTATTCATCCTGTCCCATCTCCTCGTCGATTTCGTCATCACGGTCATTCAGGCGGTTTGCAACGGTTTCCGGCTGCACCGCGCTGAGCACGACATGGTCGCTGTCGGTGATGATGACTGCGCGGGTACGCCTGCCGTAAGTCGCATCGATGAGCGAACCGCGGTCGCGGGCATCCTGAATGATTCTCTTGATGGGAGCGGATTCCGGGCTCACAATTGCCACAAGCCGGTTTGCCGACACCATATTGCCAAAGCCGCTGTTAA
>UQSL01000036.1 GCA_900543705.1 uncultured Oscillospiraceae bacterium | reverse complement strand
TTAGGCACGAGATGGAGGGAAAGCCGGACTGGCTGCCCGGCTTTCCTGTCCAAATATATTGTAATAGAAGGCGATAACATGCTTGACTCCTATTCCAATAACGTCATCGCAGCGAAAGCACGCGGTATGTACGGCAAGCATATTACCAAAGAGGAGTATGAGGAACTGCTTCGCTGCCGAAGTGTCAGCGAAGTGGCCTCCTATTTAAAAACACAGACTCACTATCGTGAGGCGCTTGAAAACGTTAACCCCGCCAACATCCATCGCGGGCAGCTCGAAAACATGTTGCGGCGCGAGGCCTTTGAAGAATATAGCAAGATGTACCGTTATCTTAATGCAAAACGGGAAAACCTGTTTCATTATGTGATTATGGAAGAGGAAATCGTGGAAATCCTCCGCATGGTGCTGCTGCTCAAGGCGGACAATGCGGAAAGCTTTATCATGGATTTGCCGGCGTACCTAATTGCTCAGGCAAGTGTGGATTTGATGGCTGTTGCCAGAGTGCACACCTATGATGAACTCATCGGCGTTTTGAAGGGGACGGATTATGCCGCGATCCTCGAGCGCTTTCATCCGACAAAAGAAGTTCCCACCATTAATTATGTTGCCTGCGAGCATGCTTTTTATGAGTATTTCTTCAAACGGTATTTCGCGATGATGAAGAAAAACTATAAGGGCCGGGCGGGAAAGGAACTTGAAGAGCTGCTGCTGACGCGTATTGAACTCATGAACTTGACAAGTATTTATCGTACCAAAGTGTTCTTTGGTGCGAAATCCTCGACGGTGGCGCGCAGGCTGTACCCCTATCGGTATAAGCTCAAAGAAAAACAGGTGCAAGATATGATTGGGGCGCCCGACAAAGAATCTCTGGAGCGGGTAATCGCGTCGACTGCCTATTCAAGGCAGCTTGCTTTTGGGGAATATCCCTACATTGAAAATTATACCGACCGGTTAAGATACCGAATCAGCCGAAAGTATCTCCATTTCTCCACAAGTGCATCCGTGGTGTTTTTAGCATATTTTACACTCAGCCAACTGGAACTGAACAATATTGTCAGTATCATCGAGGGGATCCGTTACCAGGAATCAGCGGAGGATATCCGCAAGTTATTGATTTTGTAGTGTAAAACGGGTTCCTGAGTACCACTTGGATTGTAAGCGGGTATACAAGAAGGGAAGAAAGGTGGTGTGCCTATGTCCATTGAAAAGATGTCGCTTGTCAATATTATGGGAAGTATGACCTCCCTGGACCGAGTGTTGGAAGCTTGCTGCAAGGCAGAGATCTTTCACCCGGAAATGGCGGCGGGAAGTTCCGGAAAACAGGGATTTCATCCGGTTCAGGAGGAAAATCCATATTCCCCGTTACTGCAGCGATTGACAGACGCCTTTCATACGCTGAGTATCCCGGCAGGATACAGCGATTATGGAAAGCTGTCCATGGATGTGGCGGATTTGAGGGAAGCGGTCCAGAAAATCTGGTGTGAGGCCACTCAGGCAAGCAAGCACAGTGAGGAACTCAAAAACAGCATGACCATGCACGAGCAGGTTCTCGCGCAGGTAAATCACCTGCGGGGGCTTAATGTGGATTTGGAGAATATTGTTCGTGCGAAGTATTCCGTTGCAAGGTTTGGAAGGCTCCCGAAGGATAGCTACCTCAAGCTGGCCTACTTTGAGAAAAAGAATTTTTTCTTTTTTGACTTTGACCACGACGATGACTATTATTGGGGCGTCTATTTTGCCCCGGATGAAAATGCCGAGGAAATCGAAGAACTCTTTGCGTCCCTGTATTTTGAGGAGATAAAACTCCCGGATTATGCGCATGGGACGCCAAAGCTTGCCGCGCAGGAAATCGAGCGGCAGCTGGAGAAGGAACGCGCCGAGCTAAAACAGGTGAAAGACCACCTAAAGGAGCTTGGAGAGGGCAAGCGGGAGGAATTTCAAAAGCTATACTCCTACCTGAAGATGAAAAACGACACGTTCTCTTATCGAAGATATGCAGTAACCGCTTACCGGCAGTTCCACCTCGAGGGGTTTGTCCCAAAAAGTAAGGTGGGAGATTTTATACGGCTGTTTCAGGACATGGAGGACGTCATCTGTGAAGAACAGCCGGAGGATGCGGATGCAAGGCTCCAGCCCCCGGTCAAGCTAAAGACCAACTGGTTTTTCAAGCCCTTTGAGATGTATGTCACTATGTATGGGTTGCCCGGCTACTATGAGATGAACCCGACTAGCTTTATCGGCTTTATCTATGTGCTTTTGTTCGGCATGATGTTCGGCGATCTGGGGCAGGGCTTTGTCCTCGCTGTCGGCGGGTACCTGTTCTGGAAATTCAAAAAGATGCAGCTTGGGGCCATTGTTTCCCGCTGCGGTATTTCCAGCATGATTTTCGGTACCATTTACGGCTCGGTGTTTGGTTTTGAAAATCTGCTTGATCCGATGTTTCGAGCGCTTGGCTTTTCTGAAAAGCCGGTAGATGTCTTCAAGCCGGAAACGACGAATATGCTGCTTATCAGCGTGGTCGGCATTGGCGTCATCGTGGTAGCAAGCTCCATCATCATGAACATCTACCTGGGGCTGAAAAAGAAAAACTATGAAAGCGCCGTCTTTTCCAATAACGGTATTGCAGGCCTGGTACTGTACCTTGGGACCATTGCCGCAGCGGTTTTGATGCTGACTTCCGGTATCAATTTGTTTAACCCGGTGTTCATTCTGCTGGTTATTGTGCTCCCAATCGTCCTGATGGCGCTCAAGGAACCGCTTGCAAAGCTGTGTGAACACAAGCATGGTATCAAGCCGGAAGGCGGAATCGGCGGCTTCATCATGCAGACGTTTTTTGAGCTGTTTGAGATGATGCTCAGCTATATCACCAACACCCTTTCGTTTTTGAGAGTCGGAGGCTTTGTCCTCAGCCATGCGGGCATGATGGCGGTTGTTATGACGCTTGCAGAAATGGTCGGCACCGCAGGAAGCCCGGTTGTCCTTGTCATCGGCAACCTGTTTGTCATGGTGCTTGAGGGGCTCTTGGTCGGAATCCAGGTGCTGAGACTGGTCTTTTATGAGACCTTCAGCCGCTTCTATGAGGGAGACGGCAAGCCGTATGTCCCGGCGAAGGTCGAATACGGCGAAGAGGAAAAATAAGTTAATCATACCCGCTGTGCCCTGCATGGCGACAGTATAAAATGTGATATGTATGGAGGTTAAGATTTATGAAAACAGTCATTTTGTTTGTAGCACCGCTTTTGGTTGTCACCCTTTTGATGGCCCCGCTCGTTCCGGTATACCGGGGTGTAACCACCGGGGTCAAGGCAAAACGCTCTATCATCTGTAATCTGTGCGCATTCTTTGGCATTTGCCTGTTGATGATGATCATCCCAATCGGCGGATTTGTTTCCGCTGCCGCTCCTGAGGCTGCCCAGGCAGTTGTCAGCATGGGGCAGGGACTTGGCTATCTGGCAGCGGCACTTGTAACCGGCTTGTCCTGTATCGGAGCTGGCATCGCCGTTGCAGCAGGCGCTCCGGCGGCAATCGGCGCGTGCAGCGAGGATCCGAAATCCTTTGGTAAATCCATCGTGTTTGTCGGTCTTGGAGAAGGTATCGGCGTCTATGGCCTGCTTATCTCCTTTATGATCATCACAAACCTGTAAAAAACATAAATCTGCGGTGCAAAAACGTAGTGCCGCAGATTTCTTATCTAAGCATAATTACAGTCAATAGAAAAGAGGCGTGGAGAATGAAGTTTTTCTGTGTCAGCGACAATATCGATACGCAGATGGGCATGCGCCTTGCGGGAATCGAGGGCGTCGTGGTACACGAGGCGGATGAGGTAGAGAAGTCCATCCGCAGCGCCATGGCGGATAAGGAAGTCGGAATCGTACTCGTCTCCGAAAAGCTCGTCAAGCTTTGCCCTCAGTTGATTTATGACTTGAAGCTGCATACAAAATTCCCCTTGATCGTCGAAATCCCGGACCGCCACGGCTCGGAGGAAATCGGAGACAACATTACCCGGTATGTCCGGGAGGCAATTGGAATCAAGATTTAATGGATAAAAGGGGTGGGGCTTCCCATCCGGAACGGGAGGGATAGGCATGGCATACGATGCTCAGAAATTGTCGGTGTTTGAAAAAGCTGTAGAACAGGAGACCGGCAAGAAGATTGAAGAAATCGACGCTGAAATTGAAGCGTATAAAGCGCAGGAATATAAAAAAGTGCGCGAAATGCAATACAACAAGATGTACACCTACATGCAGGAGCAGGTCCGTGTCATCAAGGCAAAGCATAAACGCGAAGTAACCCAGCACGACCTTGCCTGCAAAAGGGAGCTGCTCGAATACAGGAATACCCTGGTGGAACAGATTTTTGAGGATGCGAAGGAAAAGCTCAGAGCATTCCGGGACAGCGGTTCTTACAAGGAATATCTCGTCCGCAGAGTTCAGGCGGCAGCGAAAGAATTCCCCTGTGAGGGCGCCGTGGTTTTCGTCTCCAAAGAGGACAGAAAATATGACGAGGCCCTGACAAAGGCTCTGCCCGGCATTGCGGTGGAGACAGACCCGAAGAACCATCTCGGGGGCTTTACGATTGTCAACCGGGAGCAGGGGGTCATGGAGGATGAAACCTTCGCGAGCCTGCTGGAAGAACAGCGTCCGGCCTTTTATGAGCGCTGCACTCTGAAAATTACGGACTAGTGTAAGCTGCCTTTGGAGGTGAACAGAAAACAATGGCGAATGTCATCTATTCGATTAACGGGCCTGTCATCAAGGTCCGGAATACCAAAGACTTTTCCATGCTGGAAATGGTCTATGTAGGAAAAAACAAGATTATCGGTGAGGTCATCTCCATTACTGACAGGGAGACGACCATCCAGGTCTACGAGGGCACGACCGGGCTTAAACCGGGCGAGCCGGTCTACACCACCGGTTCTCCGTTGTGCGCGACTCTGGGCCCGGGTATCATTTCCAATATTTTTGACGGCATCGAACGCCCGCTGCGCGACATGGCGGCGGATGAGGGCGCCTTTATCGGCGTCGGATCCGATATCCCATCTCTCGATCAGGAACGGGAATATGATGTGACGCTGACCGTCAAACCGGGGGATCACCTGAAGGGCGGCGACATCTATGCCACCTGTCCGGAGACCTCTCAGATTCTCCACAAATGCATGCTCTCCCCGCTGCTTGAGGGAGAGGTTATTTCCGTGAAAGAAAACGGAAAATACAGGGTCAACGATGTGGTCGCGGTTATCCGGGACGAGGACGGCGCCGAGCATGAGCTGACGCTCTGCCAGCGCTGGCCGATCCGTACCCCACGCCCGGTAGCGAACCGCCTGCCGACCAATCGCCCGCTTATCACCGGACAAAGAATCATCGACACCATGTTCCCGATAGCCAAAGGCGGCACAGCCGCTATTCCGGGCGGATTCGGTACTGGCAAGACGATGACCCAGCACCAGCTTGCAAAATGGTGCGATGCGGATATCATCGTGTACATCGGTTGCGGCGAGCGCGGCAACGAGATGACTCAGGTTCTGGAGGAATTCTCCGAACTGATCGACCCGCGGACGGGCAAGGCCCTGACCGACCGTACCGTATTGATTGCGAACACCTCGAATATGCCGGTTGCCGCGCGGGAGGCTTCCATCTACACTGGTATCACTTTGGCGGAGTATTACCGCGACATGGGTTATCATGTGGCAATTATGGCGGACTCCACTTCCCGCTGGGCGGAGGCCCTGCGTGAGATTTCCGGCCGTCTGGAAGAGATGCCCGCGGAGGAGGGCTTCCCGGCCTATCTGCCGTCGAGGCTCTCCGGCTTCTACGAGCGCGCAGGATACATGGTCAATTTGAACGACACCGAGGGCTCCGTCACGATCATCGGCGCGGTTTCTCCGCAGGGCTCCGACTTTTCCGAGCCGGTCACCCAGAACACCAAGCGCTTTGTCCGCTGCTTCTGGGCGCTGGATAAATCCCTGGCGTATGCGCGTCACTATCCGGCCATCAACTGGATGACGAGCTACAGCGAGTATGACGATGACTTTACCGAGTACTATAATCAGAACGTCGGGGAGGATTTCCTTCCGCTCAAGCGGCGCATCACGGCCCTGCTGGCGGAGGAGGCGAGCCTGATGGAAATTGTCAAGCTGATTGGCTCCGACGTGTTGCCGGACGACCAGAAGCTGGTCATTGAAATTGCGAAGGTCATCCGCGTCGGTTTCCTCCAGCAGAATGCCTTCCATGCGGACGATACCTATGTCCCAATGGAAAAGCAGCGGGAAATGATGAAGGTTATCTTATACCTCTACGATAAATCGACTCAGCTTGTCTCCCGTAATATCCCAATCTCCAACATCCTTTCCACCGGCATTTTTGACAAGCTAACCCGTATCAAGTACGATATTCCCAATGACAAGCTGGAGCTGTTCCAGGATTATTACAAGGATATCGACGAAAAGCTTGCGCAGAGCGACCGCTAGGCCGCCGGTGCCAGATGTATGAATGGAGGGAATAAAACATGGCAATCCAATATCTTGGGCTGGATGAAATCAATGGCTCCCTGATTGTGCTTGATAAAGTCCCCAACGCAAGCTTTGATGAGCTTGTCGAGCTTCGGCTGCAAAACGGCACCTCCCGTCTGGGGCGTGTCGTCGAGATTCAGGGCGAGCGCGTCGTCATCCAGGTCTTTGAGGGGACAAATGATTTGTCCTTAGTTAATACAACCACAAAATTTACCGGTAAGCCGATGGAGCTGCCGCTGTCAAAGGAACTGCTCGGCCGTATCTTTAACGGCGCGGGCCGTCCAATTGACGGGCTCGGGGATATTTTCCCGGAATCCTATGCGGACATCAACGGCAAGCCGATTAACCCCGTTTCCAGGGTCTACCCGAGAAACTATATCCGTACCGGGATTTCATCCATCGATGCGCTCATGACCCTAATCCGCGGGCAGAAGCTCCCGATCTTCTCGGATTCCGGGCTCTCCCACAACAAGCTCGCCGCCCAGATTGTCCGTCAGGCAAAAATCGCGGATGAGGAAGGGCAGGGCTTCGGCGTGGTCTTTGCCGCGATGGGCGTCAAAAACGACGTGGCGGACTATTTTAAATCCCAGTTTGAGCAAAGCGGTGTTTTGGAGCGCGTGGCAATGTTTGTCAACCTCTCCAACGACCCGATTATCGAGCGTATCCTGACCCCGCGTTGTGCATTGACTGCGGCGGAATATCTCGCTTATGAGCATGATATGCATATCCTCGTCATCCTGACCGATATGACCTCCTACGCGGAGGCAGTCCGCGAATTCTCCTCCTCCAAGGGCGAGATTCCGGGCAGAAAGGGGTATCCGGGCTACCTGTATTCCGATCTCGCCTCTTTGTATGAGCGTGCGGGAATTATTAAGGGGGCCAAGGGCTCCGTCACCCAGATCCCGATTTTAACCATGCCGAACGGCGATATCACCCACCCGATTCCGGACCTGACCGGGTATATTACGGAAGGTCAGATTGTTTTGGACAGGGAGCTTGCCCAGCAGGGTATTTATCCGCCGGTATCAGTTTTGCCGTCCCTGTCCCGTTTGATGAAGGACGGTATCGGCAAAGGCTATACCAGGGAAGACCATACCGATGTGGCAAACCAGCTCTTTGCCTGCTATGCCAAGGTGAGCGATGCGCGTTCTTTGGCGTCCGTCATCGGTGAGGAGGAACTCTCCCCGACGGACAAGGCATATCTGGAATTTGGGAAACAGTTTGAGGAAAACTTCCTCTCGCAGGGAGAAAATGAAGACCGTTCGATTGAGCAGACGCTCGACCTCGGCTGGGATCTGCTCTGCCTGCTCCCGAAGGAGGAGCTTGACCGGATCGATACCGACCTGCTCTTCCAGTTCTACGATTCCAACCGCGCGGACAGATTCCGCAAACGCAAGAAATTCTAAATTGGGTTCATAAGCGGCCTGACAGGAGGGACAGCCTATGGCACAAGCCGTTTTCCCGACCAAGGGAAATCTTATTAATACAAAAAAATCGCTCAGCCTTGCAAAGCTCGGCTTTGACCTGATGGACCGCAAGAGAAATATCCTGGTGCGTGAAATGGTGGCGCTGATGGACGAAGCAAAGCAGGTTCGAAGCCAGATTGAGGAGACCTATGCGACGGCCTATCAGGCGCTGCAACGGGCGAATATCACTCTCGGCGTCATTGAGAACATTGCCAACGGCATCGAAGTAGAAAACGGGGTGCACATCACCTACCGCAGCGTGATGGGCGTGGAGATCCCTCGTGTGACCCTGCATAGCACCCAGCCGAATACCGTCTATGGATTCACCGGGACGAATTCCCAGTTCGACGTGGCCTATATCTCCTTTGAAAAGGCCAAGGAGTTTACAGTAATGCTCGCTGCCATCGAGAACAGCGTCTACCGCCTTGCCAATGAGATCAAAAAGACCCAGCGGCGCGCAAATGCCCTGAGCAACATCATCATCCCGCAGTTTGAGGAGACCATCAAGATGATCACCGAGGCTCTGGAAGAAAAAGAGCGTGAGGAATTCAGCCGCCTGAAGGTCATCAAGAAAAACAAGGATGAAAAAGCGGCGGAAGCCGCTTCCTAATATCCCCCTGGGAAATACAAGTTTGCATTTCCCAGGAGTTTTATTTTTTGTACATCACTTTTTTCATCGGATTTACCCGCAAGGCTGTCCGCAGATACATTTCAGCTCACCTGCTGAGTACAAATTCCTGCACCGGGTACCCGAATTCCTCAAATTCCCGGCCGGGTACAAACCCAAAGCGCTGATACAGCGCACGGGGAGCGGCTCCCAGAGCGTCGCCCTCCCGGAAAGTGGTGACGGTAACGGGTTTGTCTTTTGGCAGAAGGGAGAGCATCTTTTCTATCAGCAGGGAGGCGACGCCCTGCCTGCGGTAATCCGGATGCACCGCCAGAAAAGACAGGCAGCCACGATGTGGAGAGAAGAGCAGAATCCCGATGATTTTGCCGCCCCGTTTAACGCACAGGGCTGTGCCGCGCGACAGATTCTTTTTCAGGGTGCTGCGGTAGTCTGCAAGATCAAGGCCGGGGAAGTTTTCCCGTACCTGTGCAACCAAATTCATCCAGGCAGTTTCATCCTCCGGCAGGGCAGGGATGGCGGTATCCGGCTGTTCATGGAAAATGAGATGCTTAGGAATATCAAAGCCCTGCCGGATAAGTTCCGTCGCCTGATCAGGGTTTAGCTCCAGTTCTGAGAGAGTGTCAAGCGGCACCCAGCAAAATTCCATTTTGTAGGAATGGTCCTCCAGGGTTTCAAGACCATAAAAGCTGCCGTGCAGCGGAATGGAGTTTTCCCCCGAGAGGGAGATGAGAAAGGCAAGGGATATCTGATGGCAGGGCGTCTGCGCGTCCCAGGAAAAGAAATTTTCCATGGCCCAGCAGAACTTGTCCACTACAATTTTTGCCCCGATTTCTTCCTCAAATTCCCGTACCAGGGTTTGAGAGCACTCTTCCCCCAGAGCGACATGTCCCCCGGGGATTGCGTAGGCGGTATCGCCAACCGGATGCTGCAGCAGAATACAGCCGTCATGGATGAGCAGCCCTGCCGCGCGAAAGCTGAACACGGCGTCCTTTGTGTGAAAGAGGATATCCTCTACCATCGTAATGCCTCCTTAAAACGAAAATAGGGTTTTATTCTATCACCTTGTGGCGCAAAGGTCAATTATTTGCACTCCCTCATTGAAGGAAGGGCTTCCATCGAGTATAATAATAAAATACGGCAAGTGAAAACGGCGGAAGGTCTTTAGGCTGCCGTTTGTCTCAACGATTTCGGGCTCTACAGTACTTATGCCGGTTAGTGAATGACAAGGAGTAACAGTGAGATGAAAAATGTATTGATTACTGCATTTGAACCGTTTTTGGATGTGGCGACGAATTCCTCTTATGAGGCGCTGAAAGCTGTCCCGGAGACTATCGATGATAAGCAGGTAATCAAAGAGGGATTGCCTGTCTCCTACCGCAGAACACCGGGCGAGCTTAAAAAATTGATTGCCAAACACCATCCGGACGCTGTGATTTCCCTTGGCCAGGCGGCGGGCCGGGAAAAGGTCAACCTGGAGCGGGTTGCAGTCAATTTGATGGACGCGAACGCTGAGGACAACGACGGCCTTGTCCTGCATGACGCGGCAATTGAGGAAAACGGCCCGGTAGGGTATTTCACCAAGCTGCCGGTACGCAAAATGTATGAGCATGCAAAGGAGCTCGGTTTGCCGGTTGATTTTTCCCTGACAGCCGGAGGTTATATCTGCAATCTGACGATGTACACCGGACTTGCCCTGTGTGAAAGCGAGTATCCCGGCATGATAAGTGGCTTTATCCATGTCCCTCTCTATGACGGGCAGGTGGAGGATTCCTCCAAACCGAGCCTTCCGCTTGAGACAATCACAAAATGCATTGTCGAAGCGGTGCGCTGCCTGTAAACAGCCGATAGCGAACAAGGATGCAGACGGTTGAGATTGCTTGACCCTCGTTCGTCTGCTTTTTTGTATAAAACCTGCAGATTGCCCCGGAAATGGTTTTGCCGGGCGGCCGCAGAATGCTTTCATTTATGAAAAACCGGACATGCTAAAGAGTATCTAAGTGGATGGAGGAGAAAACCATAAAACGAAATTATGGACTGTTTACCGCGATTGCAATGATTATCGGAATTGTCATTGGATCTGGTATTTTCTTTAAAAGCGATAATATTCTGGTGGCGACTGAGGGAAATATCTTACTTGGGGCTGCAGTGTTCTGCATTGCCGCCTTGAGTATTGTTTTTGGTAGTCTGTGTATTGCTCAGCTTGCTGCCCGTACGGACAAAAGCGGGGGAGTGATCAGTTATCTCGAAGAGTTTTGTTCCAAAAGGATGGCCTGCTCCGTGGGGTGGTTTCATTTGTTTGTCTATTACCCGGCGTTAGTGAGTGTCGTGGCTTATGTGGCGGGAGTCTATTTCTGTATCCTATTCGGTATCGAAGGTTCCCTTGGAACAGAGGTTTTTGTTGGAATCCTCTTTATGCTCCTGCTGTTTGGCATCAATCTGTTGTCCGTCAAACTGGGAGGGTATTTCCAAAATGCCGCAACTGTGATAAAGCTGATACCACTTGTGGTGATTGCGGTGTCGGGCCTGTGCTTTGCTCCAGAGCAGTCCTTTGCCGAGATGACCGGGCATACAGGCGGTTCTGGTACATGGCTTTCGGCAATCGGGCCGGTAGCCTTTGCCTTTGATGGCTGGATTGTCTCGACCTCCATCTGTCATGAAATCAGGAACAGCAAGCGAAATCTCCCACTTGCCCTGACGATTGCCCCTTTCGCCATCCTGCTTGCCTATATTGCATATTTTGTGGGAATCAGCCTGCTCATTGGCCCGCAGCAGGTCATGGAACTTGGGGATACCCATGTCTATGCGGCAGCACAGCGCCTGTTTGGGGATTTCGGGGCGAAAGCAATTCTAATTTTTATCATTCTCTCCGTGCTGGGAACCGTCAATGGCCTGATTATGGGAATGATTCGCTTTCCCTCTGCCATGGTGGCGCGCTCGATGCTGCCGGGCAGCAGCCGGCTGAAAAAAGAAGCGGAGCAGGGAACTGGGCCTCGTTCCATCCTCTTTTGTCTTGCCGTCTGCCTGATATGGATGGTACTTCATTATCTGACCCAACGGTATCATATGCTCATGAACTCGGACGTATCGGAGATAGCCGTGGCGATAAATTATCTTGCATTTATTCCGCTGTATTTTGCCGTATTCCGGCTTCGGCGAAAAGGGGAGATAAGAGGGAATATCCGAGGATATGTACTTCCGCTGCTTGCGGCAGCGGGCTCGTTGATTGTAGTATCCGGCAGCTTGCAAAACCCGCTTTTCTGGCTGTATGTAATTTTTAGCGCGGCAGTGATTGTAGCAGGAGCAGTTTACTGGAGCCGCTTTTCCAAGCGGACAGGATAAATCCATGTAATGCTATGTTTATAAAAAAACGAGGGGTTCGGATGTTTCCAACCCCTCGTTTTTTATAAGCGAAAAGAATCCCATCCTCTCCTGGGAATCGTCAGTATCCGGTCGGGATTTCTGAACAGCCGATCCATTTTGTGCGCATAACGCGGGTCGGAAGGCTTTTTTGAGGAACACGGCTGTACCAGCGCGCCGTTTGTTCCATCGCAGGCTGTTTGCATCTTAATATACAGTTCACTTCCATACCGTCCTTCTTTGCTCAGCTGAAGGGCACGATAATGAAAACGAGGAAGCATCTGCTAGAAACTGCGGCCTCCGCCTCCATGGGAGGTGCCGCTGCTGCCGACATGGCCGCCTCCCCCGCTGCTTGAGGTGTTTTTCGGAATGGCAGTCCGTGTGACGGTAGAACGCAGGAATGTGTCATTTTGCCCGGTGATGGAGAAGCCTCCGGCAAGATAAGCACCCGCCTGGGTTCCACGTTTTACCAGCTTATTTGCATTGACCAGGATCAAGACGCCGATTACTCCTGCGGCGATAGAAATCCCGAGGAAAATCAGGAAGGTTTGCGGAGAGATGGACTGGTCGTCGAGCAGGTAGTGGTTGGTCTTGCTGATAAAGGCGTGGCAGGATTTGTAGTATTCCTTGTCTGTCAGCAGGGGAGCGACATCATCCAGGATTTTATCGATTTTGTTGGAATTGATAACAGAGATGGCACGGCCGGTGGTGGAAATCCAGGCTTTGCGGTGTTCCATGTCAATCAGCAGCAGTATCCCGTCTTTGTTATCGCCGACCCCAAATCCGTTATAGTCGTAGAAATCATCGGCATATTCCATGGAGGAGCGTCCCTTGGTGTCCTCTGTGGTAACAATGGCGAGGTCCATTTTCCGTTTTTCTCCGGTTTTTATGAGCTCATCAGACAACTTGCCGATTTCCTCATCTGTCAAAAGCCCGGCGTAGTCGTAGATTTTTTTTGTAGTATCCACACCGCCGGGATTCGTTCCGCCTTTGAAGGACAGGCCGTCTGTCGGGGCATGGGAAGCAACTTTTTCCTCTACCTGGTTTAAAAAGTTGACGCAACAATCATACATCGGCGTCCCGGACTGCACATCGCTGGAAACGCCGGTAAGGATTTCGTTGGCATCCTCTGTAGTCAAAAGATCCGTCATATCCCCAAACGGTGTTATCGTGATGTTGCTCGCACCAAAGTCAAAGAACAATACCAACCCCTTGTCCTCAGCGGTCTGATTGATATAGTCTTGAGCAGTGCGTTCGGTTTCATCCGTCTTGGTCAGGATGACGATGTCAAGGCCGGTTTCCTTGCCGGCGGTCTCAACCTTTCCGTTTAACATCTGGACAGTCGGTTCGGTCATAGTGGAAGCGTCGTCATATACCTTGAGAATCTCCTGAAAATCAGATGCGGCGCCGGCTGGCAGGAAAATCAGGGACATGCAGAAAAACAGAGTAAGGAAAAGTGCAGGGATCATTCTCTTTTTCGTATTCACAGCAAAATCCCTCCAATCGTCAGAATTGCTAAAACCACGGCGGTGATAAGCCCGAACCAGGCGATTAGCTTTGGAATGGAAATGGGAAGGTTCCCGACGATTTTGCCGGTCTGCCCGTTCATCGCAAATAGATAGTCTTTATCCTTGTAGCGAGTGTTGAGCATCCAGACCGGAAGTAGGACATAGTCTATCTGCTCCCTGGAAAAGGACGGCTGAAAGTCCCTGATCTGTACTGCGTCATAGGTCTGGATGGTTTCCCGCAGTTTTTGTCTTGCAGTCTCAGTCATCCTCCCTTTGGCGCGCGGATAGGTCTCCTTGTCGTCTACGTCGTATTTCTCTGCAAGGAAGCCGGAGAGATAAGCCATGGAGAATTCCTTCAATTCGGCATACTGATACGGTTCAAGTGAATCCATCAGGTCGTTGTCCATTTTTTTAGAGCCGTCCGCCGGGACTTTGCTGAAATCCATCCTTCCGCTGCGAAACACTTCATAGTAATCAGTTTTGGTGTAGTTGTAATTGGAATCACTCCAACGGGAAATGCGCTGCGCATTGGCAAACAGTGTGGCGTCCGTGTGACAGGAATAAAGCCAGAACGGGACATACAGCCCGGTGATTTTCTCAATATTGGTTTTTTGGTGGAACAGGTTTGGAAGCAGCGGACGTTTCTTGCATAGCTTTCGAAAAGCGTTTTGTGCATCTTCCTTCGTGGTTTTAAAGGGAATAATCTGCGCTGGACGAAACTCCCCGCTTAAGTTTTCCTCTACGATTGCAGGGTTGTGGCAAAAGATACAAAAAGTCGCGGCGGTGTTTTCGTCCGCCAAAACCTGTCCGCCGCAGCTGGGACAGGAAAACACGCGGACTTTATCGGAAAAATCCTCATGCTGGTGTTGCTGCCTGACGTCCTCTGTAGCTTCCTGTGCCTGCTCCTTGCTCGTCGACTGTTCAAGCATTTTTTCCAGGGTGGCGACATCAAAGGAGCTCAGGCAAAATTCACAGTCCCATTTCTGGGATTCAGCGTTGAATTCCAGTGGTGCACCGCAGTTAGGACATTTATAGCTGACGATGTTCAAGAAAAGATTCCCCCTCTAAGAAAAAGGCGCACCGCACAATATTACGGTGCGCCTTTGCGTAGCATAGCAGTATTAGCTTTAGTTAAAGTTTTTCCCCGCAGTTTTGGCAAAATTTCTGACCCTCAGCCACTTTCTGTCCGCATTTCGGACAGACCGGCTGTGCCTGGGGCTTTGGCTTTCCGCAGTTGGAGCAGAAGTTCCCCGCGTTTTTGTGTCCGCAGGAACAAGTCCACCTCTCTGCTTCTTCCGGCTTGGATTTTCCGCAGTTGGAGCAGAATTTACCGGAATTTTTTTGCCCGCAGGAACAAATCCATTCATCCGGCAAAGAAACCTCCCTGCGTTTGGCAGCTTGTTCCATCTGGCGCTGGTTGGTCTGGCTGGCGGACGCCATAAAGTTCCCGCCGCCCTGCATTCCCATGCCAACGCCCATAAATCCCGCCATCGAGCCGTTTGCATTGGAACCTGCGGCTTCGAGCCCGCGGGCGATGGAACCCTGAACGTAGCCCTCACGCACGGAGGCGTCGGAGAGCATAGCGCCCTTGTTACGCAGATTAATGAGTTGTTTGGAATCCTCGTCATAGGAGATGCTATTGATGCCGACGGATTCAATCATCATGCCGCGTTTTTGTTTCCAGTCCTCATCCAGGATGGTGGACATGTACTTGGCAAGCTCCTGTCCCTTGGAAGCAACATGGGAAATGCGGACGCCGTCTACAGACATCTGGTTGATGGCGGACTGGAACGCCGTCAGGAATTCCGACAGATAGAGCTTGTGGATATCTGTAATGTCCACATTGTCCCGGTTTCTGGGAATCGCCTCTGCGTAAAAGAGTAGAGGGTCGGTAATCCGGATGGAGAAATAGCCGTGTGCGCGCAGATATAGCTCTGCATTATAGAAATTATCAAAGTAATTGACCGGGTTGGTGGTGCCAAAAGCAATGTTTTTGATTTCCTGTAGATTGATAAAGTAGACCTTCTGCTCCTGCGGAGAAACTCCGCCGAAACGGACGCGGTCAAAGGTATCCTGTAGAGCCTCATGGAACTCCCCGTTGAATAGGGAGGGGACGGAGGTGTTTGTCACCTGGAAATAGCCGGGCTCGGCACTGTAGTCAATAATCTTTCCACCGTCGACCAGCATCATAAACTGGTTTTGACCAACATGGATCACGGAGCCGTTGGAAATCAAATCCGCGGTTCCCTTTGTGTTCTGGTTGCGTTTGTCACGTGGACGGACTTTCACGCCGGCCGTCATAACCGTGGTGTCGCTCATATTATAAGCTTCGATGACTTCCTCCCACTGGTCGGCAAGTGCGCCGCCGATGGCGCCGGTAACAGCTCTGATGATACCCATAAAAACAACTCCTTTTGTAAATAGTGGGGATAGCAGAAAACAGTTTCAGCCTTGCTGCACAAAAAACCGCCGGTTAACAGCTTACTTGCCATCGTATGGTTAAAGCTTACACCGTGCTTTGTTTGTACTGGGCAGAAACTTGAAAGATAATACTCGATAACTTTGGCCCTTGCCGGATAGCGGGCCATAACAAGATAATAGTGATAAACTTGTAATCATTATATCATATTATTTGCAGGGTACAAACAGGAAAAAGGACGGAAAAGGACGCTATTCGGTCAAAAAGCAGAGATTTCGCATGTTTTGCCCTTAAAGGAAATCCGGGATTCTCCGGGCTAACCCGGCGTCATTCTGTGGCACGTTAAATTATATGGAGTTTGCTTAAGAAGGGTGGTGGAGCGTTCAAGGAAGGCAAAACTGTGATCCGGAAGGTTTTGAAGATCTTTGAAATTCACAATTCAGTCCGCTGCAAACGAGTGACAAACACATCCACAACGTACACATTGTAAAATAGCCGATTGATAACAAATGACGGTATGCTCCCATTGAGGAAGTATACCGTCTGTTGAATAGATTAAAAGTTTGTTGTAAACATTATCGCCGGATAGATGACTTGCAGAGTACAGTGGTCGCTATGTTCTTTCCGTTACAGAAGCATTCTCCCATTGAAATGGAAGAGTGCTTTATTTTGTCTAATTATAACTCTCCTGTAAATAGAGATCCGTCTTATTGCTGAGCTGTTGCGAGAATTCATCTACAGTGATTTTATCATCTAAAAAATCTTCCCATAATGGCCAAAAAATTTCATTACTAAATTTACCGTCCAAAAAGGCTTGAACATCAAGGTCGCTGTTCAAAATTTCTTGGTATTGTGCAATACCTTCTTTGCCTCGGCTCCCTAACGGGGTAGCAGCCTGAAGTCTGTCCTGTAGAGCTTTTTTGTGAACAGGGGTGAAATTGACTTTATATTGGTCAGCTTGAGTGGTTTCGCTGAGAACCCATTGGATGAATTTGAAAGTCCGTTCCCCGTTTGGAGAATTGGCATTGATGGCGAGACTGCCATAAGGCATTGCTAAGTATCCTCCGGAATCCTCTTTCTTTTCTCCGTATATTAGATATCGATCGTTTTCATTCACCAACAATTCCGTATTATAAAAGGTACCGCAAACCAGCTCTGGACTTTCTTGTCCAATCAGACAGTGGAAAATGTAACCATTAGAAGACGATGACTGTAAGTTCAATTGTTTATAAACCTCGGCGATTTGTTTGAATTCATCGGAATCATAGGAATGGGTTTTATTTTCAAAATCAATAAAATCGTTTGCTGACAACTCCATAGTGGGTACTGTACTAAATAAATTTTTTTTCTCTTGTTTTAATTTTTCCTGATAGGACAGCAATTCGTTTAAACGATTATGGGCAAAACTGATGTCTTCTGGAATTCCATTTTGTTTTAAAGTTTCCTCTGTGGTTACATAAACCTCCACCCCATACATATAGGGGATGAGATAGCGCTTCCCCTGATACATCCCATATTCCATGATGGAGGAGTTGTATTGTTCCCAGTCAATTGGATACTTGTCAAAATAATAGTCAAGATTTTGGAAAGCTCCATTATTTAAAACACTTTGCAGACCAAAATAAAAATTGGTTGAGTCAATTAGAAACAAATCCGGCCCTCCGCCGGAAAGAATATCTGTGGTAAGCTGCGTTTGGTCATTTACAAATTCAGGATTGGAAATATCGCTGGCGGCGCCATAGGATTTGATTTCAATTTGATCTTTTTCATCAACCTGGGTATTATATGTGTCGATAAGCCTTTTTTGATAAGGATTGTTTTCGCTACAATAAATGGTAAGCTTTCTGCCGTTGTCCCTGGTGTGCTTTGGTGCATTGGGATCTTTGTTAGTGCTGCATCCTGAGAGTAGAGAAACACACAACAAAAGACTGAGTATGAAACTGAATATCTTATAACATCTTTTCATACGGGTCCCTCCTCCCCATTGTAAATTTTATTTTGGGTTTTGTATAATATATAATTATTTGGTTTTTATAAATGAATAAAAGCAAGGGCGCTTTATGTAAAAGAATCAAAATAGAAGAATTATTTTCCGGTACTGATTCTCCACGAACGACTGTCCACAACTGTAAAGGCATTTTGCTGGTATATCAGTGTGGTTGAGGTATATGCATAAGCGTCGTTAACACGTGCAGGCTGTACTACAATTACATGGAGTACAACCGACACAGTACGCTTCAACCGTTCCAGCGTAGGACATGGCTTTTTGGGCAAATTTTTTCATGAGTCAATAATCTTTCCACCGTCGACTAGCATCATAAACTGGGTTTGTCCGACATGGATCACGGAGCCGTTGGAAATCAAATCCGCGGTTCCCTTTGTGTTCTGATTGCGTTTGTCACGTGGACGGACTTTGACGCCAGCCGTCATAACCGTGGTGTCGCTCATATTATAAGCTTCGATGACTTCCTCCCACT
>UQSL01000035.1 GCA_900543705.1 uncultured Oscillospiraceae bacterium | reverse complement strand
CTACAACAGAAGGTGTCTTTTTTCACTGTCCGTTTTTTCGGGTATAGTCCATTTCTATGCGGTTCTATTTGGTGCCAAAGATACGGTCTCCGGCATCTCCGAGGCCCGGGACGATGTATTTGTCATCGTTCAGCTTTTGGTCGAGCACGCCGCAGTAAATCTGTACGTCTGGATGTGCCTTGGAGAGAGCTTCCAAGCCCTCCGGGGAGGCGACGATACACATGAATTTGATTTTCGTCACACCGGCTTCCTTGAGCACATGGATAGCGTCGACAGCAGAGCCGCCGGTTGCGAGCATCGGGTCGAGCACAATGACCTCACGCTGGGCGATATCGACCGGGAATTTGCTGTAGTACTTGATGGGCTTGTGGGTTTCAGGGTCGCGGTAAAGCCCGATGTGACCGACTCTTGCGGTCGGGACAAGGCTGAGCATCCCGTCGACCATGCCGAGGCCCGCGCGGAAAATTGGTACGAACGCGAGCTTGGTGCCGGAAATCACCTTGGTTTTTGCTACTGCCACTGGAGATTCGATTTCGACTTCCTTAAGCGGCAAACTCCTGGTTGCCTCATAGCACATGAGGGTGGAAATCTCCCTGACTAATTCGCGGAACTCCTTCGGACCAGTATTTTTATCACGAAGCATCGAGATTTTGTGTTGAATCAACGGATGATCCATTAACATTGGTTTTAACATGAATTCCATCCTCCTGTTTACTTTTGGCGCTGCTCAATTTCTTTGAGAAGGGCCACCCTTCTATCATGGCGTCCGCCCTCGTATCCGGTGTTCAAAAAGACATCAACGAGCTCGCAGGCTAGCCCCGGCCCGACGACGCGTCCGCCCATGCACAGGACATTGGCGTCGTTGTGAAGCCTAGTATACTTTGCGCTGAAATAATCTGAGCAGCAGGCCGCACGGATGCCGTTTACTTTATTCGCTGCCATGCTGATGCCGATTCCCGTTCCGCACAGTAGGATTCCCCGCTCGCATTCCCCGGAAACGATGGCGTTGCATGCCTGCTCCGCAATCACCGGATAGTCTACGGAGCTTGTATCATAGCATCCAAAATCTTTGTATTCGATGCCGTGCTCGTTCAAATAGGCAATCACGGACTGCTTGAGTTCAAACCCGCCGTGATCACTGCCGATTGCAATCATGTTCATTCTCCTTTATCGCTCTTTCTTGTTCCTGCTGCAAACGGGCATTGCGTTCCCGCTGCGCCTGCGGCAGGCGCAGGTACTGTACGCCGAGTGCATCCGCGCTGACGGTATTGCAATTTTGAATTTCCCGCAGGGCGAGCGCGCATACACTGGATGCCCGCTGGTAGCGGATATTCTCCTGAGCCGGCACAACATGAGGAAACTTGCCGGAAAACTCATGATAGCATAGATTTGCACCGTCTCCAACCAGAATCACAGATTGTTTGATACTTGTCAGTTCCTCTGCCAGCTCCGCGATCGTAATCGCACGGTCGGGGCATAGGCGAGTCAGCTTCCTGCCGTCGCTTTGAAACAGGGCGTTGTAAACCTGCTTTACCCTTGCGTCCATCACCGGGCAAATGACGCCGGGAACAGAAACCACGTTGTGCGCGATTGCCTCCAGCGTGGAGATTCCAACGCAGGGCTTTTGCTGTGCAAACGCCATTCCCTTGACTGCCGCAATGCTGATGCGAAGCCCAGTAAAGGAACCCGGCCCGTTTGCCACTGCAAACACGTCGATATCAGAAAGGTTCAGCACCGCGCAGTCAAGCGCCGCTTTTACCATCGGCATCATAGTCTGGCTGTGGGTCAGCTTGACATTGACGAAAAATTCGCTGAGCACCTTGCTGTCTTCGCAGATGCTGATACTTGCCGCAGTCGCGGAGGTATCGATTCCCATGATTTTCAAAACCGTTCGTCCCCCTCTATTGTGATCATCCGGTCGCAGTGGCCAGTACGTGTAAAGCGCACGTGAATCGTGTTTTCCGGCAGGGCATCTACGATGTTTTCGCTCCATTCGATGACGAGGATTGCATCCGTTCCAAGGTAGTCGAAAAAGCCGGTGGAGTACAAATCATCGAGGGAGGTGACACGGTACATATCGAAATGATAGAGGGGGATATCCCCGCCGTATTCGTTCACAAGGGAAAACGTGGGGCTGGAAACGCCGCTATGAGGGGCCAAAACCGAGGCAAGCCCCCGCACAAAGCAGGTTTTACCCATTCCCATGCCGCCGGTAAAAGCGACGACGTCCCCGGGGCGCAAGCGTTTTGCAAATTTCGCCGCCGCCTGCTCCGTCTCCTCAGGAGAGTGTGTGATAAATTGCTGCATCTTCCGTTTTTCCCTTTCTTGACTGATGTTTAAAAAAGTCCAGTGATGGTACCGTTTTCATCGATATCGATGCTGCATGCGGTCGGCACCTTCGGCAGGCCCGGCATGGTCATAATGTCGCCCGCATAGGCGACGATAAAACCTGCGCCCGAGCACAGCTTCATATCCCGGATGGTGATGGTAAAGCCCTCGGGCCGCCCAAGCAGCTTCTGGTTGTCCGAGAGGGAGTACTGGGTCTTCGCGACACAGATGGGAAGATTGGAGGCGCCGAGTGCGGCGATATCCTTCATGGCCTTTTTTGCTTTTGCAGAGAAGGTTACGCCGTCCGCACCATAAATCTCTTTTGCAATCGTATTGACTTTATCCTCGATGGAGGCGTCCACCTCGTAAATCGGATGGAAGTTAGCCGGCTTTTCGCAGGCTTCAACGACCTTTTTAGCAAGCTCTATTCCGCCTTCGCCGCCCTTGGCAAATACTTCGGAGAGGGCAAAGTCCGCGCCCGCCTGCTCGCAGTAATCGCTGATAATCTTCAGCTCCGCATCGGTATCCGTGCCAAAGCGGTTGATGGCGACAACGACCGGCACGCCGTATTTCTTCATGTTCTCCACATGGGCCTGGAGATTAACGAGCCCGTCTTTGACTGCCTGTACATTTTCCGCACTGAGGTCTGCCTTTGCCACGCCGCCGTTGTATTTGAGCGCGCGAACCGTCGCCACAATGACAATCGCAGAAGGAGCAAGCCCAGCCAGACGGCATTTGATGTCGAGGAATTTTTCCGCGCCGAGGTCGGAGCCGAAGCCGCCCTCGGTGATGCAGTAGTCACCAAGCTTGAGAGCAAGCTTGGTCGCCTTGATGGAATTGCAGCCATGCGCAATGTTGGCGAACGGGCCTCCGTGCATGATGGCCGGGGTGTTCTCCAGAGTCTGAACAAGGTTTGGCTTGAGCGCGTCCTTGAGCAGGACGGTCATTGCGCCTTCCGCCTTCAAATCCCTGGCATAAACTGGGGAGCCGTCGTATTTGTAAGCAATCAGAATATTTCCCAGGCGAGCTTTCAAATCCATTAGGTCTTTGGAAAGGCAGAGGATTGCCATGATTTCGCTTGCCACCGTGATCTGGAATCCATCTTCCCGGGGAACGCCGTTCGGTTTGCCGCCGAGTCCCACGACGATGCCGCGCAGAGCGCGGTCGTTCATGTCCATGCAGCGTTTGAACAGAATACGGCGCTGGTCGATGCCAAGCGTGTTGCCCTGTTGCAGGTGGTTGTCAATCATGGCGCACAGCAGGTTGTTCGCTGCTGTGATTGCGTGCATGTCCCCCGTGAAGTGGAGGTTGATGTCTTCCATGGGAACGACCTGTGCATATCCGCCGCCTGCGGCGCCGCCCTTAATGCCGAATACCGGCCCGAGAGAGGGTTCCCTGAGTGCAATGACGGCCTTCTTGCCGATTTTCTCCATAGCCTGGCCGAGGCCGACGGAGGTTGTCGTTTTGCCTTCGCCTGCGGGGGTCGGGTTGATCGCAGTGACTAAAATCAGCTTGCCGTCCGGTTTGCCGGCAAGCCGTTTGTAGATATCATCCGTTACCTTGGCCTTGTATTTTCCATAGTATTCAAGCTCGTCCTCCTCAATTCCGACATTCTTTGCAATCTCGGTAATCGGGAGCATTTTCGCACCAGCCGCTATCTCGATATCGCTTAACATGTGCCATCACCTTTCCTACTTCTTTCATTTTCCGTGCCCAAATGGCTACTTTGTGTGGAAACAGCGACACAAAGGCCATTTTTTTAAATTATATCACATTTTAATGAAACGTTAAAGACTTTCGCCTTGAATAAATAGGCGCTACCGACTATAATAAAGTATCGTGAAATTGGAATATCAGCCGGTTTCCGTATGGTCTATCCCTGATTGAATACCGGATGTCCGAAACCGCAGCGGTTTCGAACCGTTTACTATAGGAGCTGTCATGAAGAAAAAATCAATCATTCTCCGCTATATCCGGGAAACGGACAAAGTCCTGCTCCTGCTCTGCCTGATTGCATCCGCATTCAGTATTTTATGCCTGATGGGGATTGCAAACACCTTTTCGAGTATTACACGCCCCATGAAAATGCAGATGCTTGCGAGCGTGATCGGCGTGGGTGTCGCGCTTATCATCTCGTCGATTGACTACCACTCGCTCGCGGCACTCTGGAAAATCCACATGCCGCTGTCGATTCTGCTCGTACTCGCCACCTTGATCTTTGGCATGCAGCGGGACGGCGCGGACGACAAAGCATGGCTGATGCTTCCGGGAGGGTTGTCCATCCAGCCATCGGAAATTTTAAAGCTCTCCTTTGTGCTTACCTTTGCATTGCATCTGTCTTTGGTGCACCACAATGTCAACCGGCTGTCCACGCTTGCGTTGCTCTGTCTACACGGGGCAGTGCCGGTGCTGCTCATCCACATTCAGGGGGATGACGGTACGGCCATGGTATTTGCATTTATCTTCATCTGCATGCTGTTTACAGCAGGCCTTTCCTGGAAATACATTGCCGCCGCATTTGGGGCGCTTGCGGTTTTTGCCCCGATTGCCTGGTTTAAAATACTCAATTACGACCAAAAGCAGCGGTTTCTGGTACTATTCAATCCCGGCAGCAATGAGGCAGTGGAAACACAGCAGCTGCTCGGTCGGATTGCCATCGGTTCGGGTAAAACTTTTGGTGTTGGACTGTTTTCCGGGGAACACCAGTATGTACCGGAGATGTACAACGACTTTATCTTTTCCTTTATTGGCAATGCGCTCGGGTTTCTTGGCTGTATCGGGACGATTCTGTTGCTCGTTTTAATTGCTGTGCGCATGCTGATGACAGGGCTTAAGTCTCAGGATTCGCTTGGACGTTTTATCTGCGTTGGTATTTTTGCTATCATCGCGTTCCAGTCGGTCATCAATGTCGGCATGAATCTGAGCTTGCTTCCCGTAATCGGTATCCCGCTTCCGCTTATCAGTGGTGGAGGGACCTCACTTGTAATGACCTATGCGGGGATCGGTCTGGTGCTCAGCGTTTACCGATTTAACCGAAAGCAACTGTTTGTTTAAAGCGATGATCCGCAAGGCTGGGTTGGGAAGTACCCGTTAGGATGCTCTGCCGGTATTTGCCCTGTTACAGCCGGCAGTCTGAAATTTCAAATCTTGTACCAACATGTGGATACGGCGCTCAACCATGTAAAGAAGCTTGGAAAAGGGATTATCCATTGGTTTCATCCGGATCATCATACAAATGGGCATAGAACAGAATGAAGGACCGGGATACTTTCCCGGTCCTTTCCTGTTAGCAGATTTTGCTATACAGCACGCCTGGTTTCCTTGGCCGCTGTAAACCTGACCCGCGCACTTGCCGCGGAGTGGAGCAAAGAAGGGAAACTCCATCTTCCTAGGTTACTTTTGGACACCGCTTACCACTCGAAACCGATTGGTTTACAGCTTACGCAAAGGGCGCTATCCCTCTGGGACATGAGGGCAAGCTGGACTCCTGAACGTTCTTCCTAGGACCCAGACGAGAATTTGTTTCCCGGATGCTTTTTATTCTGCCTGAAAACACTTTAGTAGGAAAAAAAGGCCGAATATGATATAATAACTGCAAAGCAGATATTCTACTTTATTTTTGCGGCCCGCCTACGGCGGCCAATTCTATCATTCTCGTTCCGCGTTCATGAAAGTATAAAAACACTTACCAAATGAATCGGAACCATTGAGTAAGGACAAAAAAGCCGGAGGAAATTACTATGGACATCACCATTTTAATTGCGGAGGATGAAGAAAACATCCGCAAGCTCGTGGCAAGCTACCTGACCAGGGAGGGCTACCGCGTGTTACAGGCCAAGGACGGTCTGGATGCACTCAAGCATTTTGAAGAGTTGGGAGACGCCATCTCCCTGGTTGTACTCGACATTATGATGCCACGCATGGACGGGTATGAGACATGCCGAAAAATCAGGGAGCAGTCCGACGTCCCGGTTGTCATGCTGACTGCGCGTGATACGGAATATGATGAAATTATGGGCTTTGATTGTGGCGCGGATGAGTATATCTCCAAGCCGTTCAGCCCTGCCATCCTGATAGCCCGCATCAAAAACCTGCTCAAACGCTCCGGACAGGCCGCAGTGGAGGATTTTCACGCAGGTAATCTGGAAATCCGGTACCAGGAGCGGATCGTCCTTGTAAACGGGAAACCCGTCATTCTGACGCCGCGGGAATTTGATTTGCTCCGTTATCTTGTTCAGAACAAAAATCTTGTCCTGAGCAGGGAACAGATTTTGTCACGGGTGTGGGACGCGGACTATGATGGGGACGACCGGACGGTCGATACCCACATCAAATGCCTGCGCGCCAAACTCAAAGACGCACAGATGAAAATCGCCACCATCCGAAAGGTAGGCTATAAATTTGAAATTGAATAAAGGGTTTCATCCCAACCTGCGGACCAAGCTGTTTATGCTGATTGCAGGGGTCTTGCTGTTCAATATCCTGCTGACTCTGTTCTTCGGCTCTACTCTGTTTGGCACCCTGTACACCGCTGATAAAAAGAAGGAGCTGCGCCAGAATGCAACAGAACTGAAAGGGCTGTACAACAGCGCCGAAAATTCCTTTTGGCTCCAACTGCTGCAAACGGAAAACAAAAACATGACGGTGAGCATCTTCCGCATTGGCTGGGGAGAGATTTCCGTTGAGTATACCACACGGCAAAATTCTAGGAATACCGTAGTAAATGAGGCGACGGTCGAAAAACTGAGACGGTTTTATACCAGCCGCAGCTACGAGGAGATTTTGGACAGTGACAAAGTCTATTTTGACCAAACACAGAGCCAGAACACAGGATACCTGACGGTATTTATTCATCTGGGAAACGACCGTTTTCTAATGATTGAGACTCCGGAGCAATACATTCAGGAAACTGCCGACCTCACGGTACGGTATGTATTTTTCATCTCCCTCTTTACGTTCCTGATAGCGATTGTACTCGTGTTTTTTACCTCCGGGAGTGTGACAAGGCCAATCCGGGAAGTACAGCAGGCGGCTGATCGGATTTCCAAGCTGGATTTTGAGCAAAAGTGCGAAGTACGATCACAAGATGAGATTGGGAAGCTGGCGCAGAGCATCAACCACATGTCTGAACGATTGCAGGAGAGTATCTCCAGCCTGATGGACTCCAACGAGCTGCTGCGGGATGACCTGCTCCGCCAGGAGCAAAGCGAGGAGATGCGCAGACGCTTTATCGCCAATGTCTCCCACGACTTCAAAACGCCGCTCACGCTGATTGTCAGTTATGCGGAGGCGCTGCGCGACACGGATGATGCGGATGAGAAAACCCGCCGGGAATATCTCGACATCATCATGGAGGAGGGCAATAAGCTCTCCGGATTGGTCAAGTCCCTGCTCGAGCTTTCCCGTTTGGAAAGCGGAACTGTGGAACTCGAGCGCTCGGTCTTTTCTATCAGCGAATTGCTCAAGGATACCGTGCATAAGCACAAAATCCTGCTGCAAAGTAACCGGATTGAGGTGCAGTCGGATTTGGATGACAGCCTGATTGTGTATGCGGACTATGAGAAGATGGAACGTGTCGCCGCAAACCTGTTTGAAAATGCCATCAAATACTGTTCGGATGCGGGGATGATTCGCATCAGTGTAAAGCAGCAGGATGATTTGTGCATGGTACGTATTTTTAATACCGGCAGCCATATCGAGCAGGAGGATTTGGCGAATATTTTTGTCAGCTTCTATCGCGGGGACAAGGCAAGGGCCAGAGACGGCATGCAAAGCTATGGAATCGGCCTTGCCATTGTCAAGGCCATCCTGGATATGCACGGCAGGCACTATGGGGCGCAGAATATCGAAAACGGCGTAGAATTCTGGTTCGATTTAAAACTTGCCGACCTGGATTCGGGTCTGGACGGGGACGACGAGTCGGAGGAATAACAGATGGGGGACCCGAAAGTCCGGATCCCCCAGTTCTTTTTTACAAGTTATCAAATAAATCAACACATTCCCAACACATACGGGCTCTATGATAAAGACATCCTAAATCGAATGAATGCTGTTACACCTTAAAAGCGAAGGGGGATGGTTCTCACAGCGGATATTCAGCCGGCCGCGTGCCACAGCGGCGAATATAACAAAAGGGATAGATTCCTCCGCGACGGTTTTACCACGGCCGGAATGCGGAAGGGCCGGAAAGAGTCCATATTCACTTACCCGGAAACATCCGGTGGATGTTTGCGCTACCCGGAGAAGGGAAATATGGAGGCTGGAATTTATCAGAAAGAAACGATGTGAAAAGCCTTTGTATCTGCCACATGCAAGGGCTTTTTTGCTGTCCTTATTTCGGCGGATACTACCTGACGTTTTCCCTCAAGTACTACAGATGGCATATCAGTTTCATTCGAAAAAGAGCCTATGACAGAACCCCCTCGGCAGTTGCCGAGGGAGACATCTTTAAGAATTGGTATGGTCGGAGAGGACTTCGTTTACCCGGTAGCAAAGGGTCATCAGGCTGTCGCCCAAATGGACATTTTCCACCACAACGTCCGGAGAATTGAAGGAAATATCATAGTGGGAAAAGTTCCAAAAGCCCTTGATGCCGAGATCGATGAGGTGATCCGCCAGTTCCTGCGCTGCATTTTTTGGAATGCAAAGGATGGCGACTGTCGGCTCGTGCATTTTGCAGAATTCGTCGAGAGAGGTGACATCCTTGACCTGTACTCCCTGTATCACCTGTCCGATAACGGATGGACTGTTGTCAAACACCCCGATCAGGTTGAAGCCACGGGTTTCAAAGGACATGTGGGTCGCAATGGCGCGGCCCAAGTTGCCTGCGCCAATCAGGATGGCACCGAGTCCCGTTTCAACGCCAAGGATATTGCCGATCTCCTTGTGGAGCTGTTCAACATTGTAGCCGTATCCTTGCTGCCCGAATCCGCCGAAACAGTTTAAATCCTGCCGGATCTGGGAAGCGGTCAGTCCCATTTTGTCGGAGAGCTCCCGAGAGGAAATCCTGGTTGTTCCTGCGCGGAGCAAATCCGCAAGAAAGCGATAGTAACGGGGCAGTCTACGGATGACCGACAGCGAAACATGCTCATTTTTTGCCATGATAAATCGCCTGCCTTAGAAAATTAGTGTATAGAGTCTCGAACGAAGCAAGATGTCAATTGGTTTCCAACCCATGCCGGGAAATAAAATCAGATAACAATATTGTAGTATAAATATTATTTATTGTCAATCTTTTAACGGCTGGAATCTCATTCTTATCACTTTGATAGACACGGAAAAGAGAAAAAATAACAGCGTCCTCCTTTCCAAGAAAAGAGGACGCCAAAAACCTATTTCAGTTCTTCGCCGAGGGGCACGACGCGACGGTAAATACAGGTGTACAGAGGTGGAATCACCTTATCCTGCATCAGGCTCGAACAAAACCAGTGCCGATAGTGGATATGTTCCTCGAGCTGGTCAAAATAAAACTGATGGAGGTTTTTATCGATCTCATCCAAATCAAGGAAGCGTTTGACGTTCCAGGGCGCTTCGTGGGTCAGGATGTAATCGACACGGTTGTGCTCCGCTTCCAGATTGTCCAGTCCGAAATTGAGTTCTTCCGCAGTAGGGAGCTCATGCTCATACCAGGTGCCGGCTTTGATGCGGTCATCTCGGTCGGGGCTCTCTCCGCCGCCGAAGGTAAAGATGCTCTTACCCTCGATGTGGTAGACGTTGCCGCGCATCAGCTGCATCAGGTTGTCAGAAATTTTCCTAGCCTTCCCGCCTGCAAAGTCGACGATCTCATACTGCTCGAGCTCGTTGTAATTTTCATACCAGCCCTCCACAAAGAGCACCTGGTATTTCCGCTTGCCGATCCATTTCAGGGCGGCCTGTTCTTTTTTCCCTCCGTCCCACAGAAAGCCAAAGTTTCCGACAGCAATGAGGGTGTCGCCCTTTTTCAGGTGCTTGAAACGTCCATCATGAAAACATTCCATATCACCGTGCATGCTGCCTGTGATATAAACCAAAGAATGTCCTCCTTTCGTCTTTGCGGCTCAAGTGTTATTTGCCAACAGCGGTGCAAATGGCCTGGTCGAGGTCTGCGATGATGTCGCCCACATCCTCAATGCCGATGGATAGGCGGATAGTCTGCGGGGTGATGCCGGACATCACGAGCTGCTCGTCGCTGAGCTGGCTGTGGGTGGTCGTCGCAGGATGGATGACGAGCGAGCGCACATCACCGACATTTGCCACGTGCAAAATCATCTTCAGGCTATCGATAAACTTTTGCGCCGGTCTCTCTTGTTCCCTTAATGCCAAAGGTAAAGACGGAGCCTGCACCCTTGGGCAGGTATTTTTGCTGGAGCGCATGGTATTTGTTCGAGGCAAGCCCCGGGTAGTTGACAAAGCTGACGTTTTCGTTTCCCTCTAGGTACTCTGCGACCTTCTGGGTGTTTTCGCACATCCTCTGCATGCGCAGCGAGAGGGTCTCGATGCCCTGTACAATCAGGTAGGAGTTGAATGGGGAGGGACAGGCGCCGAGGTCACGCATCATCAGGGTGCGCAGGCGGGTGATAAAGCCCGCGTTTCCAAAATCCTTGGCAAAGACGGCGCCGTGATAGCTGACGTCTGGCTCGTTGTAGTGCGGGAAACGGGGATTACCCTCCCACTTAAATCTGCCGCTGTCCACCACAAGGCCCATCATGGCGTTTGCATGGCCGCCCAGATGCTTGGTGGCCGAGTGGATGACGATATCAGCGCCGTGCTCAAAGGGCTTAATCAAGTACGGAGTGGTAAAGGTGGAGTCGACAAGGAAGGGAATGCCATGCTTGTGGGAAATCGCAGCGATGGCTTCCAAATCTGCAACATTTGCATTCGGGTTTCCGACGACTTCGGTAAAGAGTGCCTTGGTCTTGTCGGTAATCGCGTGTTCCCACGCCTCCAGGTCGTCCGGGTCGACGAATTTCACCTTGATGCCGAGACGATCGAGGGTGACGCCGAGCAAGTTGATGGCGCCGCCGTAGATGCAGATGGAGGAAACGATTTCGTCCCCGGAATCCGCCAGATTGAGCAGGGTGTTGACAATCGCTGCATGGCCGGATGCAAAGGCGAGCGCGCCGACGCCATCTTCGAGAGCGGTGATGCGGGCTTCCAACACGTCGTTTGTCGGGTTTTGCAGGCGGCTGTAGATGTTGCCACCCTCTTTGAGTTCAAAGAGGTTCTGTGCGTGCTTGGCGCTGTCGAACTGGTATGCAGTGGTCGGATAAATCGGCAGGGTGCTCGAATGGGTCTGTACGTCCCCATTATACCCTGCGTGCGTCATCAAGGTGTCAAAGCCAAATTTTTGGCTCATGAAAAATCCCTCCGTCCGGTATTTTGTTTTTTAACAGTCTTATTTGTGTTTTCGCATTTTTCTGTTATAATGTAACATAATGAAAAGTGACTGTTGCTCACGCCTATTAACTATAATATCATACAACAAAATAATTTCTCAAACAAGAGGGGAATGTCCACATGCGCAAAATATCATTTTTTCTGTCTATGGTAATGGTCTTCGTGTTTCTTTCGACAAGCACATCCGTTATGGCAGCCGCGGACCAGCCGGAAGAGGAGATTCTGGCCCATTCGGCATATCTCATTAATACGGACACCGGAAAAGTCGTCTACCAGAAAAATTCGAAGGACAAGATGTATCCTGCATCTATCACCAAAATTATGACGGCGGTCTTGCTGCTCGAATCGGTTAGCGATTTGGACGGCACGACTGCGACTGCAACCTCCGAGGATATAGAGGATTTATATGGCACCGGTGCTTCCACAGCAGATATCCGCATCGGGGAAACACTGAGCATGAGGGACTACTTATACGCGATGCTCATTCCCTCCGGCAACGAGGCGGCTAACATCGTGGCAGATACCCTAGGGCCCGGCATCCCGGCCTTTGTGGAAAAGATGAATGCCAAGGCCCAGGAAATCGGGATGAAGAATACCCATTATGTCAATCCGCACGGCCTGTTTAATGAGCAGCAGTACACCACAGCGGAGGATATCGCGGTTCTCGCCCAGTATGCGATGAAGATTGATGCGTTCAGGGAGGCTGTCTCCAAAACTAGATACACCTTGCCCGCCACCGATTACGCGGACGAACGCCTGCTCATCACAACCAACAAGATGATGGAAGCTGGCTCCGTTTACTATGAGGACTATATCACCGGAATCAAGACGGGAAGTCTGCCTGAGGCGGGAAAATGCGTCGTATCCTCTGCTTCCAAGGATGGGTACAACTACCTCTGTGTCATTTTGGGTGCGCCAACGGAGGATGCAAACGGGGAAGCCTATGACTACAACATGGCCTTCTTCGATACTGTCCACCTCTATGACTGGGCGTTTGAGAACTTCGCCAACCTGACGATGCTTGACCCGGACACCCCGATCAATGAGGCAAAGGTCAAATACGGCAAGGACCAGGATTTTGTCCATGTCGCTCCGCAGCAGAAATTTACCGCCCTGCTGCCGTCCTATGTGACGGAGGAGGATGTCCAGAAAATCGTCCACCTGCCCGAGGAACCGCTCGCAGCGCCGATTCATGCGGGCGACACCGTGGGAAGCGTGGAGCTCAAGCTCAAGGACGAGACCATAGGGGAAATCCCGCTTGTCGCCAAGGAAAATGTCGAGCGCAGCAAATGGCTGTATTACACCGATATGTTCAAACAGGCGCTCGGTTCCATTTGGGCGAAGATTATTCTGATCCTTATCGTCTTGCTCATCGGCTTATATGTCATCTACGCGGTTCTGGTCAACCAGAAGAACAAGAAGTACAAGAAAATCCGCCGGAGAAAAAAGCTGTAAATGCTCTTTGAATGACAGATAGGGAATCGCATTTGGGAAAAGAAAATCCCCATGCGGATATGATGAATTGAACAGGACCAGTAAAAACGGACAATGGACAAAAGCCCCCTGATGTAGGAAAATAGAAGTACTACATCAGGGGGGTATTGTCATGTCCAAAATAGAAAGGAAGTGAGGCCAAAGGCAAAGTATGTGGTCATTTACCGACACAGTCTGCCGCTGCGGCTCAGCTCATGGTTTTCCCCATGGAACAGGCAGATACGGGTCGGAACACCGTGTCCCAGCCGTTTGTCAGTTTTCTGGAACTACCGTTATCCCACCCAAAATCGTCGAGGCAAACTTGTTTCCTTGATGGAAGGGCTTGCTGACTGCATAAGCGGCGGCCTGTCCGACCTGGAGGAAGATACCTCTGACAGGCAGGAAATCTTCCCTAAATCCTCCATGGTATCTTTTTTCAATTGAACTCCTCTTAATCTGTTTTCTCTATTTGATGTTGTCAGTTTGAAACAGTTGACGGCATTTTATTTAAAATCATCTGAAAGGATTTCAAATCATTTGTCAATCATGGGGAATGCGGGCGAGCTGCAGAAAGAGGAGCAGACCGCGGGTAACCATGCAAAACAGCAAAGGAATATCAAAAAGGGGATAGAGAAACAAACAAAAAACGGACTGTGCAAAGCACAGTCCGTTTCATAGCGAAAAATGAACTTACTTGAGTTCGACAGTAGCGCCGGCATCTTCGAGTTTCTTCTTCATTTCCTCAGCATCAGCTTTGGAAACCCCTTCTTTGATGGTCTTCGGAGCCTCGTCAACGAGAGCCTTGGACTCTTTCAGGCCGAGACCAGTAATCTCTTTGACGATTTTGATGACGCCCATCTTGCTGCCGCCAGCGTTAGCAAGGACAACGTCAAACTCGGTTTTCTCTTCCGCTGCTGCTTCAGCGCCGCCAGCTGCCGGAGCTGCGACTGCAACTGCTGCTGCGGAAACGCCAAACTCTTCCTCAAGAGCCTTTACCAGTTCGTTAAGCTCGAGGACGGTAA
Source organism: uncultured Oscillospiraceae bacterium (assembly GCA_900543705.1). Taxonomy (GTDB): domain Bacteria; phylum Bacillota; class Clostridia; order Oscillospirales; family Ruminococcaceae; genus Pseudoruminococcus_B. Next base: position 5,137 of record UQSL01000035.1, on the reverse strand, counting down.
GAGATTTTACTTCTTCAATCATGTTCAAAATTTTCTCTGAAGCCATGGTATTTACCTCCGTATATTACTAAAATTAGATTATTCAGCAGAAGCTTCTGCCGGTTCCTGTTTCTTTGCAATCTGATCAAGAACGATAGCAAAGTTTGCGATGCTTGCATTCAAGCTGCTGAGCATCTGAGCAATAAGAGTTTCCTTGGATGGGATTTTTGCAATGGCGTTGACGGTGTCAACATCAATGACAGCTCCATCCATAAAACCGCTTTTGATTTTGAAAGCGTCGCCCGGAATGGATTCCGAATACTTCACAAGGATTCTTGCGGGAGCGATCGGATCCTCTTCAGAAACCGCCAGAGCAGTGGTTCCTTCGAGAACGGACGTCATCTCTTCGAGGCCAGCCTCTTTGACTGCAAAACGGAGCAGCGTGTTCTTGACGACAGAGTAATCGACACCGGCTTCACGGAGCTCCTTACGGAGTTTCGTATCATCGGCAACATTGATTCCTTTATAGTCAACGAGTACGCCTGCGGATGCATTGTTCAGTTTTGCGACAAGGTCAGCAACGACCTGTTTCTTTGACGCGAGTACCTTCTCACTTGGCAAAACGTGTCACCTCCTGAAAGTTGTTAGACCATAAAAAAGGCTCTTTCCCCATGCCGAGGAAAGAGCCTGATTCATAACCATAATCAAAGCTAGCCTCGGCAGGCGGGAGAAGTCCCATTATGCATAAAGCACCTGCTGTCTTTGGACAGCTATTCCAGTATAAGCGATTTATACTGGCTTGTCAAGCAAAATTTGCTTAGACAGAATATTTCGCGGTATTGACACGGACACCCGGTCCCATTGTGGTGGCAACCGTACAGGATTTAATGTACTGGCCTTTTGCAGCCGCCGGTTTTGCCTTTGCGATTGCGGAGAGCAGGGTGTCGAAGTTTTCACTGAGCTTTTCGGTTCCAAAGGAAGCCTTACCAATCGGGCAGTGAATGATGTTGGTTTTGTCAAGACGGTACTCAATCTTACCGGCTTTTGCATCGGTAACAGCCTTGGCGACATCCGGGGTAACGGTGCCGGCCTTCGGGTTCGGCATAAGTCCGCGGGGTCCAAGGACTTTACCAAGGCGGCCAACGATGCCCATCATATCCGGGGAAGCGATGACAACGTCGAAATCGAGCCAGCCCTCGTTTTGGATTTTCTGCATGTATTCCTCTGCACCGACGTACTCAGCGCCTGCATCCTGTGCTGCTTTGACGTTGTCGCCTTTGGCGAAAACGAGGACACGGACAGTTTTACCGGTTCCGTTCGGCAAAACGACAGCGCCGCGGACCTGTTGGTCAGCATGACGGGAGTCGACACCGAGTCTAATATGAGCTTCTACAGTTTCATCAAACTTTGCTTTTGCCGTATCGCAGCAGAGCTTCAGGGCTTCATCAGAGTCATAAAGCTTGGAACGGTCTATCAGTTTGGAACTGTCTGTATATTTTTTACCGTGTTTCAAGTTGATTTCCTCCCTATAAATTGTGGTTGATAGCGGATTTTTAAAGTGGTCCTCCCACAGGGAGCATTAGTCCTCGACAGTGATGCCCATGCTGCGAGCGGTTCCAGCGATCATACTCATGGCAGATTCGATGGATGCAGCGTTGAGATCCGGCATTTTCTGCTCTGCGATTTTCTTGACCTGCTCCTTGGTGATCTTGGCGACCTTGTTCTTGTTGGGGACGCCGGATGCTTTGTCGATTCCGCAAGCCTTTTTGATGAGGACTGCTGCCGGCGGAGTCTTGGTGACAAAGGTGAAGGAACGGTCTGCATATACCGTGATGACGACCGGGATAATCAGGCCCGCGTCATTCTTAGTGCGCTCGTTGAAGTCCTTTGTAAATGCCATGATGTTAACACCGTGCTGGCCGAGTGCAGGGCCGACAGGTGGCGCCGGGGTAGCTTTGCCGGCTGGGATCTGGAGCTTAATAAAGCCCACTACCTTTTGAGCCATTTGTTTGCACCTCCAAAATTATGTGGTGAAAGTCGGAACGCCTTTGACAGTATTTTGCGTTCCTCCCACGCGGCATGAAAAATCATGCCAAAGCGTACAGAAAGGCCTGTACAAAACATGCCGGGATTGTTCCGGGCAATGCTTTTTGCGACTATTAAACTGATTCGACCTGGTCGAGTTCAAGCTCGACGGGGGTCTCTCTTCCAAACATGGAAACCTTGACTTTGACCATGTCCTTTTCGGTGTCGATTTCCTCGACCACACCGACGAAGCTTTCGAGCGGACCATCGACAATGCGAACTGTGTCGCCGACCGCGTAATCAATCTCGATTTCCCTGGTCTCGATACCGAGGCCGAGGACTTCCTCTTCCGTCAGGGGAAGGGGCTTGGATTCCGGTCCGACAAAGCCGGTGACGCCTCTGGTGTTGCGGACAACGTACCAGGAATCATCGGTCATGACCATTTTGACCAGAACATAGCCGGGAAAGATTTTGCGTTCCACTTCACGTTTTTTGTTGTCTTTGATTTCCGTTACAGTTTCCGTCGGGACGCGGACCTCGTGGATCAAATCCTGAAGATTCCGGTTTTGGACAACGGTTTCAATGTTCATGGCAACCTTATTCTCGTAGCCGGAATAAGTGTGCACAACGTACCATTTTGCGGTATCAGACATGAGTGAATCCTCCAAGCATCGCATAAGCCTTCCGGCTTAGACAGTTAATTACGCGCTTTTCAGGAAAGCGTTGACAGCAAGGGACAGAAGGCTGTCGAAGCCCCAGATAAACAAGCCTGCAACAATGACCACGACGATAACGACGATTGTGTTGTTGATTGCCTGCTTTTTTGTCGGCCATACGACTTTCTTCAGCTCACCCCTCATGTCTTTGAAGAAACGACTTACTTTGCTGGCGAAACTTTTAAACTTGCCTTTCTTGGTCTCTTTCCGGTCCTTTTTCTGAGCCATGATACAAGTCCCTGCCTTTCCGCCCTACTTGGTTTCTTTGTGAAGAGTGTGTTTCTTACAGAACTTGCAGTATTTGTTCATTTCAAGTCTGTCAGGATCATTCTTCTTGTTCTTCATCGTGTTATAATTACGTTGTTTGCACTCAGAGCAAGCTAATGTAACTCTAACTCTCATTTGTTCGGCACCTCCTGAATGCGGAAAATTTTTGCCTCCCTCATAAAAGGTACAACGGTCCATCCAAAGCTTTGGGACGCCACCGCATGTTTTTGAAACGTCCCCTCAGGCAGCGGATGTTATTTTCCTGTTTCTGTCTTTCGGGTATTCCCGGAAAAAGGCACAAAAAAATAAACCCTCTTAGAGGTATTCACAGTATAACACAACCCCTTCGGTTCGTCAAGAAATAGAAGCATAATCTAGAATATTTTACAAAAACAGCGGAATACGGTTCCCGGTTTGCTGTAAACCCCTTATACTATTCTAAAAACAAGCTAAGCAATAACAAAAAGGGTGTTGAAAAGATGGAGCGGTGCGGATGGTGTTGTGGCGGGGGAATTGTCCATCCGGCGAAGCACGCCCGGAAAGTCTTCCTCAATAGGTACTCAAAATGTTTCCCATCGTCGTGAAGGGGAACTTCCCACTCCTCATGACTCCACTCCGCTGCCACATCTAAAAACATAATCATTATCGGCACGAGTGCACCTGCTACCGGTATCAAAACTCTGCAATAAGGACAAAGCCAAGCAGAATCCCGCACAGGAGCGTCTGTCCGAGAATAGCGAAGATGAATGCCAGCGCTACATAGAACCAGAGATAAAAATCCGCCTGCTTGATGTACCTGTTCAGGCGGTGTGTTATTTGCTATAATGGTAGTCAAAGAACGGGAGGAACTCAAGATGACTCAAAAGGAAAAAATGCTGGCAGGTGAACTTTATAATAGTACGGATCCCCAGCTGCTTTTCGAACGCACAAGGGCACATACCCTGACGCAGACATTCAACAGTATTCCGGAGGAACAGGCGGCAAAACGGATGGATATCATCCGGGAGCTGTTTGGAAGGGTCGGTGATAACTGCTATATCGAGCCTACGTTCCGCTGTGATTACGGCTACAACATCTTGGCAGGGGCTAATCTCTATCTGAATTTTGATTGTATCCTGTTGGATACCGCACCGATTACCTTAGGGAACAACTGCTTTGTCGGGCCGCGCGTCTGCATCTTCACGGTCAACCATCCGCTGGATTTAGCCAGGCGTAATCAAATGCTTGAGTACGGAAAGCCGGTCACGATACAGGACAATGTCTGGATTGGGGGAAACTCCGTCATCAATCCAGGCGTCACCATTGGGGAGGGCGCAGTGGTCGCCTCCGGCAGTGTTGTGACAAAGGATGTTGAGCCCTATACGGTGGTGGGCGGAAACCCAGCCCGCGTCATCAAGCAAATCGGGCGGGAATAGCCATTGACGGGGAATGTGCGATCCATCGGAAGAGTCATTCTGCCCGAGGATTTGGATGTATACCGGAAAATGTTCCGGAAAAAGAGGTTTGATGTACGTTACCTGTTGCAGAAGCCGGAATATGAAAATGCGGAGTATGCAAACACTCCCTGTTTAACTGACTGGGGATATCTACCTATACCATAGTCGACAGCTTCTATCGGCGGACCAATAATCTGCTGTCTACAGGTGTTTTCAGGAAAGATTTCGGCAAAAGTTCCTGTGCTGTATAGACAATCTTACGCTTCCTTTCGTTTTATTGGGTCTAATAGCTGGATGATAACCCGAATACTAGTCAGGGGCACAAAGAGGCGTGGATATCCAAGGTATCCACGCCTCTTTGTGCCCCTGTTCCAGCTTTATTGGTCGATTTTCAGCTTGTCGAATTCATTAATAAAGTCGCAGATGAAATCTGCGGTCGCGGCGAGCATCTCCTTGCCCCATTCGACGGTGGCGGTCGCCGCGTCGTCGTTGCCGAACCAGCCGCTTGGGGAGATGTTTTTAAACGTGCGGGGTATCAGCACACGAATTCCCTTATATTTCACGCCAGTCATACCGTCGCATGGCATGGTCTCGGACAAATCGCCCGGGACAAGCGGCATGTAATTTTCCATGTGCACATAGTCCGGGTTGATGGCCATCATCGCGGCCGTTTCCTCGCCTGCGCCGTGTCCGCCCTTCCAGGCTGGGTTGAGC
>UQSL01000034.1 GCA_900543705.1 uncultured Oscillospiraceae bacterium | reverse complement strand
TTCGACGCGCTGGTGGACGACCTTATGGCGGGGGGGGGCGGGGGCGCGCGGGGGTCGCAAGGGGGCCCGTCATTCTTTTTCTGGTGGGGGACGCCCGCCGTATCGATGAAGATAAACTTACCGAATTCATTTTCGATTTTGGTATCCACCGCGTCTCGGGTCGTCCCCGCGATGTTGGAGACAATGACACGCTCCTCCCCCGCGATTTTGTTAATCAGGGAGGACTTGCCGACATTTGGCTTGCCGATGACCGCGACCTTGATGAATTCCTCTTCCTCACTGTCCTCCTCGGCCTGCGGCATCACCGCAAACACCGCCTCAAGCAGATCACCCGTCCCGTGCCCGTGCACAGAGGAAACAGCGACCGGATCGCCGCGCCCCAGGTTGTAAAACTCATAGAAATCCGGCGGCACCTGACCGACGGAGTCGCATTTGTTCACGCAGAGCACGACCGGCTTTCCGCTTTTTAAGAGCATCGTCGCCACATCATGATCGGTCGCGGTGACGCCCGTTGTCACATCGGTGACAAGCACGATGACGTCCGCGCTTTCGATGGCAAGCTGCGCCTGCCTCTCCATCTGGGAGAGAATCACATCGTTTGAACGGGGCTCGATTCCCCCGGTATCCACGAGCATAAAGCTCTTGCCCGCCCATTCGCATTCGGAATAAATGCGGTCTCTGGTGACGCCAGGCGTATCCTCCACAATGGAGACCCGCTTCCCGACGAGCTTGTTAAAAAGGGTCGATTTACCGACGTTCGGCCGCCCCACGACTGCTACCACTGGTTTTGCCATTTTTCCTCGCCTCCTGTTTTAAGCGTCTGGACCAAGTACCGCATCGAGTAGGCTCGCGCCGTCTGTGTCGATGACTGTGATGGGGACATGGAGTGCTTCCTCCACATCTTTCACAGTATGGTCGTCCAAAAATTTATCCTGCTCATGCCGCAGCATGACCGAAGGGAGCAAAAGCCTGTCCCCCAGCGGCTGTGACCCCAGCTGCTTCATCAAATCCGTGGCGGTGATAAGCCCCGCCACCGTGATATTGTGTCCAAAAAAATCGTTGCGGATGGGATAGACCCTGCACCGCGTGTTTGGGAATTTTTCCTTCAGCAGGGAGATGAGCATTTCAAGTGTCGGATAGGCCGCAAAGCCTGTCGCAATTGAGAGATTCCTCTCCTGCGTATCTCCGTCTTCCATGGAAAGGGCTAATTCAAATTCCTGCCGGAGAAGCGCGAGCATTCCCACCCCGTTCTCGAGCTGGTCGAACTCCCCATAGTATTCCGGCGACGGAATCGGGAGGCCCGCTTTGAGGTAAAACTCATCCGAAGGGTAGCAGACGCGCTCCCCGTAGTTTTTCTGATTTTCATCCGCAAAGGAGTGGATGATTGCAATGACCTTCCTTGCCTGCTGAGGGGTGTAGGAATACAGATGAAAAAGCTTGTCCCGGTAATCGGTCAGCCCGACCGGCACACAGGCGATACTCTGCACATTGGGATATAGTGCGCTGAGTTCCCGTAAGGAACGTTTTAACTCTTCCCCGTCGTTGAGCCCGGGACAGAGGACAATCTGCGTATTCACCTTGATTCCCGCTGCACACAGTTCCCGGATGATGGAAAGTACCTCCCCGGCACGGGGGTTTTTCATCATCTTTACCCGGAGCTCGGGATTGGTGGTGTGTACGGAAACATTGATGGGGCTGATATGCATCAGCTTGATACGGTCGATTTCTCTGCGGTCAAGATTTGTCAGCGTGATATAATTGCCGAATAAAAAGGACAGCCTGGCATCGTCGTCTTTCTCATACAGGCTTTCCCGCATGCCCGGAGGCATCTGATCGACAAAGCAGAACACGCATTTGTTTTTGCAGGTGCGGTGCTTGTCCATCAGATAGGTTTCAAACCCGAGCCCCAAATCCTCATATTGGTCCTTGTGAACTTTTTTTACATAGATTCTGCCGCCCTGCGAGCGAAATGCCACGGCAACGGCACGCTCGGTCATGTAAAATTGATAATCGAGAATATCCAGGATGGGGTGACCGTTTAAAGTCATCAGCGTATCCCCCGCGCGAATTCCCGCTTGAAAAGCCGGGGAGCCCGGTTGAACCGTACTGATTGTAACGCTCACTGCCATCCCTCCTGTTCTTTGTGCCGCAGAAATTTCGAAAATACCATTCGAACCTCCGCCGAATACTTTATATCATATTAGGATTACGATCAACCCACCGGTATTAGAATAACCGGCAGGAGGCTTTCCATGCGAAAAAAATAGAGAAGGATTTCTCCTCCTCTACTTCTTTGAGGAAGCCCATACGCTTACGCTTCCTTCTTGATAACCTCTTTGCCTTTGTAGAAGCCGCAGTTCGGACATACTCTATGAGCGAGTTTGAGTTCTCCGCACTGTGTGCACTTCGAGAAACCAGGCATGGAAAGTTTCCACACGTTGGAACGTCTTTTGTCGCGTCTTGCTTTGGAAGATTTTCTCTTCGGTACCGCCATGATCAGCACCTCCTTCAATTGTCTTGCCGTGGCATACGGCAGAAACCTATTGTAAAAGCCCCTTAAGAGCTTCAAGGCGAGGATCGTATTGCTTTTTTTCGCAACTACATTCACTGTCGTTCAAGTTTGTCCCACAAGTGGGGCAAAGTCCCTTGCAGTCCGCTTTGCACAGAAATTTTGACGGCATTGCCAGCAAAATATCCGACACTACAAGCTCTTCGATGTCGAGCAGTCCGTCCTCGACAACAAGATAAGAATCGTCATCTTCATTCGACAGTTCCGTTACCAGAACATGAGTGAAAGTCAGCTCCTGTCTTTTGTCGAACTCGGTCAGACATCTGTCACAAACGACGTGCATATCCATAACTGCGGTGTAGCGAAGTGTGATGATTCCCGCTTCGTTTTCCACCCTGCCGCAAACAGAAACAGGTGTGGGAAACGGATAGAACCCAGACACTTTCACATCCGCCAAAGAAACTTCACAGACAATCTGCCTAATTTCACCCGGAATTAGAAACAATGTTTTCAGGTCTATCATGTTATTTTGCACCTTTCCCTGCGGCATACCCGCGTGTTTCACGCATGATGGGGCATTTTGACAGTACCCGCCACAGGAATATTATATAGACCCAGGTCGTGTTTGTCAATCCAAAATTCTACATTTTGTATTTTTCCCGACAAAGGTACAGTGCAAATCCCTATTTTTGTAAATTGAGCTCATAGCGCTCAAAATAGCCAATCAGTTCTCCGTTTTCATCCCGGACGGGATTGATGTAAATTCGCTGGTTTTTGACCCCGACCATGAGGAAAATCTCATTCGCGTGGTTCTTCAGCTTTTCCACTGCGGCTTTGATGTGCTCTTTCGAACGCTCCTCCTGATGGCACTCAAACAGGGATTTTCCAATCAAATCCCGGTAGCCGCGCTCCTCATAATAATGGTAACGGGCTGCCTTATTCATGTAGCGGATAATATGGTCGCAGTCGACAAAGACCACCGGATAGGGAATCGCGTCGACAATGTAGGATGTAATCTGTTCGTCAGTCATAAAGGTACCTACCTGCTTTTAGATTCTGGCATAATATTTTTCCTCGTATACACTCAGCAGCCGGTTGAACTCTTCTTTTGATCCCTCGTGCATATTTTTCAGGTACTCATGATGGTCAATGAGCGAAACCTCGCTGTTATAATCGAGGATATACAGTGCGATATTCGAACAGTGGTCTGCGATACGCTCAAGATTGGTCAGGATATCGAGCAAGACAACCCCTGCTTCAATGCTGCACTTTCCGTCTTTCAGGCGCTCCACATGGCGGTTTTTGAGGGCTTCTTGAATCATGTCGATGGTTTCTTCCAGAGGCTCAATGCCTGCAGCCACGACACTGTCGCGGTTTTCAAAACAAGTATACGCCTTGTCGATGATTTCCGCAACTGCCTCATTGATGACCGAAAGCTCCTTTTTCGCATCTTCCGAGAAGGAGATGTTATGGTTGAACATCTCCTCCGCACTCTCCAGCACATTGATGGCATAGTCGCCGATACGCTCGAACTCGTTGATGAGGTGAAGCAATTCCGTTACCGTTTTGTTTTCGCTTTCATTGAGTTCTCTCTGTGTCAGCTTGAGCAGGTACTGACCGAGCTTGTCCTCCATCTTGTCGATGGCATCCTCATATTCCCGGACGCGCTCTGCGGTTTTACCATCATATTTTTCAAAAAGGGTGACAATCTGCGAGAAATTCTCCTTAGCAAGAGCCGCCATGCGCTCAACTGTGCTGGTGCACTTTTGCAGCGCCAGTGACGGGGAAACAAGGAAACGGTCGTCCAGGATCTCGTTGACCGGCGCTTCGGCTTTGCCATTTTTGTCTCGAATCGTCATGCAGGCCAGCCTTTCCAGCAGGCCGGTAAACGGAATAAACACGAGCGTTACAACCACGTTGAACAGCGTATGGAAATTTGCGATGCCCCCACGGTCAATTGCAGAATCCCAGAAGCTAAAGCCGATGGTATATTGAACGGCATAGGTTGCAATCAGGAATAACACTGTGCCGATCACGTTAAAGTAGAGATGCACCATCGCCGTACGCTTTGCATTTTTACTTGTACCGATACTCGCGAGCAGCGAGGTAATACAGGTACCGATATTTTGTCCCATAATAATAGGGAATGCTGCAGAATAGGTGAGCTTTCCAGTCGAGCTGAGCGCCTGTAAAATACCGACCGACGCGGAAGAACTCTGAATAATCGCAGTGACAAGCGCGCCGGCTACCACACCAAAGACAGGGTTGGAGAGGGCAACCAGGAAATTACCAAACGCCTCGGATTTCTGAAGTGGGGCCATTGCCCCTTCCATTGCGAACATTCCCTCAAACAGGATGCCGAATCCGAGCAGGATTTGACCCAAATCCTTTTTAGAGGTTTTCTTGGCAAACATAAACAGCGCAATACCGATAATCGCTACAATCGGCGCGAGTGCGGTCGGCTTTAACAGTTTCAGGAAAAAGTTGTCCCCGGACAGGTCAGACAAACGCAGGATCTGTGCAGTGATCGTGGTACCGATGTTGGCGCCCATAATAACCCCGATCGCCTGTCTCAGGCGAAGAATGCCGGCATTGACAAAACCGACGACAATAACGGTTGTGGCGGAGGAGCTCTGAATACAAGCCGTGACCACCAAACCAAACAGAACACTGGTGAAAACATTGTTTGTCAGTTTCTCCAAAATGCGTTCCAGCCGCCCGCCGGAAAGTTTCTCCAATCCGCTTCCCATGGTAGACATACCATACAAAAACATGGCGAGCCCGCCAGCCAGCGAAATGACATTAAAAATGTCCATAAATTTCCTCCTAATTTCCCGTTCCCGCTGTGCGCCGTTTGCACACATTTCTAATTCTTTCAATTTCTTCAAACAAAATTATTATATCATCCTGTTTCTTCCTTTGTAAACGAATGATATCATTTTTGTAAAAATTCTATATAATAACGAATATTTCCCTGGGAAATAGGTGTCATTGCCATACATTTACTATTGTTATGTTAAATCTATGTTAAATAATATTGCGGCAAAAAAATCAGAGTCTCTAAATGTGATAAAGAGACTCTGGAATAGCCTACTCCTTTTTCTTATCTGACTAACCGGCAGAGAAAAAAGTCGGTCTTTTCCATGTAAGAGAAAAGGGTACCATAAGCGATTGTCTCATCTGCCGAAAATTACCTGCTTTTTACATTGATAAAGCAGGACCGCCCCACAGATAAGATAAATTGGCAGCAGAAGAAAGATGGCATACATGCGGTATGCGGAAAGAAAGCCCCAAAAGTCATATCCCAAAGCGCTTTCATAATCGGTCATGGCCGCTATGCTGCCGCCGAAAAGACCCAGGCCCGCAAGCTTGGTGGATACAGGAGCGTCAGTCCTTCAAGGCGGCTTTGGGGCAATATCGCAGGCAGATTCCGCAGACGGCTCCCCTGCCGATCATCTTGAAATTACGCTTCATGTACTCGCTGCACGCCCTGGCGTCGAGTACAGGGAGTTCCCCCGGCCCATACTCCCCGACATGGGGGATTGCCATCGCCGGGCAGACGGAAGCACAGATATCGCAGGCTCCGCAGTCATTTTTGGGAAAATAGTGTGTCCCTTGCAAATCACAGTCGGTAAACAGTGTGCCCAACCGCACCTTTGGGCCGTGTACCCGGTGCAGAAAGAGGACATTTTTCCCGATAGTACCAAGCCCCGCAAGACAGGCCGCCTTTTTATGGGAATATCGTCCCTGAAATGGATTGCCGTGCGTATTGATGCTTTGAGATGCGCCGACTGGAATATAGCGGTACCCGTTATTTTCAAGCAACATGCCGATTTGAAGGAGGCATTGGTCAATAAAAGTATTGACTGTCCGGTAATGATGAAAATACGAGTGGGTCGGTTTGCTCGAAATTTCCCGAAGCACCTCGTCCGACAGTTTCACTACTATCGATACCCCATTTTCAAACCCCTCTTTAAAGTCATCCGTCCTGCAAAAGCCAACGTCGCATGCGCCCATCCGCAGTGCCATTTCTTCAATCTGTTCCCGCATTGTCATTTTTTCCATCCCCTGTCGGCGAATTGCCCTGCCGTATTCAATTGTTTCATCATACTATAAACCAGAGTTCCTGACAAGCACGGAGCACGGTTCCCTTTCCAGCCCCGCCAGAATCTGATTCGATATATTTTCCGCAGCATGTGGATCATCCGCCCGTATTGGAGGAAGACCACCTCTGTGTTTTCATTGGCCTGGACGGTCATCGAATCATTCCACCGAGTAATTTCTCTTATGAACAAAACGGTAGATATACATTGCTTTTTATCTCCTAATGCGATATGATTTCTTTTTAGTGCTCAAAGTAATCTATGCGCAGAAAGGAACGGTTTTTCTTGGACAACCAGAAGGATTTTGAAAACGGAAGTATTTTTCAGCTGCTGATGCGCCTTGCCATCCCTGCGATTTTCGCACAGTTGGTAAACTCTCTATACAATATAGTCGACCGTATCTACATCGGGCATATCCCGGGTGTTGGCTCCGCCGCACTGACCGGCGTAGGGCTCACTTTCCCGATTATCATTATTATCTCGGCATTTGCCTCGATGGTCGGCATGGGTGGCGCCCCGCTCGCCTCCATCAAGATGGGGGAAAAGAATAACGGGGGCGCAGAAAAAATTTTAGGAAACGCCATTTCTCTGTTGGCACTGTTTGGTGTGCTGGTCACCATCCTGTTTCTCACCTTTAAGGGGCCGTTTTTGCAAATGTTCGGCGTGGGTGCCGATTCTTTCCGCTACGCGGACAGCTACATCACCATCTATGTCTGCGGCAGTATCTTTGTGATGTTCAGTCTGGGCCTCAATCCCTTTATCAACACGCAGGGGTTTGCCAAAACCGGTATGCTGACCGTCTTAATTGGTGCCGCCATCAACATCGTGCTCGATCCGATTTTTATCTTCGTCTTTCGTCTTGGCGTACGCGGCGCAGCGATTGCCACCGTTCTCTCCCAGGCGGTCTCCGCTGCATGGGTACTGCGGTTCCTCACTGGCAAAAAGACAATATTAAAGGTAAAAAAAGAAAATCTCAAGCTTCATCCGAAAATTGTGGGAAGCGTCTGCGCACTGGGCTTTGCCCCGTTCATCATGCAGTCCACCGAGAGCCTTTTACAGATAACTTTCAATAAAAACCTCGCCTTGCATGGCGGAGAGGTCTATGTCGGCGTCATGACGATCATCAGTAGCCTCAGCCAAGTACTGCTGATGCCGCTGACCGGTCTGACACAGGGGGCACAGCCGATCTTAGGATACAATTACGGGGCAAACCGGCTCGATCGCGTAAAAAAAACAGAGCGTTTCCTGATTGGCCTGTGCTTTGGGTTTTCCATCCTCTCGTGGGTGCTGTGTATGTTTACCCCTTCTCTGCTCATCCAGATTTTCAGCAGCGACGCTGCACTGATAGAAATCGGGGTGCCGATGTTCCGGATATATTATTGTATGTTTTTCCTGATGGGTCTTCAGATTGCCTGTCAGCAGAGCTTTATTGCACTCGGCCAGGCAAAGATCTCTGTCTTTCTGGCTCTCCTGCGCAAGATTATCCTGCTGATTCCTCTGATTTTGATTATGGCATCCATCTGGGGTACCACCGGTATCTTTGCGGCGGAGCCGGTTTCTGATACTCTTGCTGTCCTCACAACCTGCATCTCCTTTCTTATCTTTATCCGCAAAGTATATGCCGGAAAAATTATCAAACAATAAGCGGGCAGTCTTCAGACGATTTTCCCCAAAAAAACAATCCCTACCATGACAGTTGTCGCGGCAGGGATTGTTATTTTAAAATTGTTTCGGGAATTCTATCTCCCCGTCCTTTTTGTCAGGAAGTATTCCTACCAGAGGTTTCCCATAATGAAAAGGCATTTCTTCACAGATCAGGATTCCCGGCTCGAAGTACAATTTAACGTATCGTTCTATGTGCCTGAAAAGCCCTTCAGACAGAAGCTGTTCTTCGAGCAGCTTGCGCAGGGATTCTCCATCCGGCCCTATTTGGCCGGCATGCCAAACCGAGACGCCTGCCCTTGCCAGAGCGATGGACTGGTTCAATCCCTTTCCACCCTCGAACTGGGTGACGGAATCGTATGCAAGTGTTTCCCCTCCCCTGACATGATGGGGCACTTGATAGACATTGTCCAAATATAACGAATCAAAGCTGAGAAGCCGCATTTTCTTTATCAAGCGCTTACCAAATCGACGGAAAGACAACTTTCAGCATAACCACTCCAAGCGCAATCATAATGGAAAACATCACGCATGCAATCATCGTTTCCTGATTTTTTTCCCGAGCACCCTTAATTGCACCGATAATACACGCAATGATAATCACAGCGGCAACCGCATAAATTGCATATCCTACATAATTCATCTTTCGACGACTCCTTTTCTTTGGCCGATCTGCCCGGTACCCATATCCGCAGACCCGATTGCGCTTTGCTTAAACCATTTCGGTGTGCCGAAAATAAGGCCTATCATCCCACTTGATACCAAGAAACATTCAGATGGTCCACCGAAAATGACAACACAAAAAGCGGGACAGACAATGCCTGTCCCGCTTGTGGTAAGCCCGATTATTCTTCTGTGGAAGCGACGACTTCATCTGCTTCGCTTGCCTTTGCAAGGTGAGCATCTTCGAGCAGGGCCTTCATGGAAAGGCTGACTCTCTTCTTATCAAAATCGATTGCAGTGATTTTGACTTTGACTTCCTGGCCAACAGAGAGAACATCCTGCGGTTTTTCGATCCTCTCATTTGCAATCTGGGAGATGTGGATGAGTCCATCCACACCCGGGATAATCTGAGCGAATGCGCCGAAGGTGGTCAGGGAGACGATTTTCGCGTCGCACACGGTGCCCTCCGGAAAATCTCTTCTGAGAATCTCCCAAGGGTTATCCTCTGCTTTTTTGAAGCCAAGGGAAATCTTTCGGTTTTCGGTATCGAGGTCCTTGACATAGACATCGACCACATCGCCGACATTCACGATTTCAGACGGATGTTTGATTCTGCTCCAAGAAAGCTCCGAGACATGGATCATGCCGTCAACGCCGCCGAGGTCAACAAACGCGCCGTAAGAGGTAAGGGACTTGACGGTGCCGGTGTATTTCTTGCCAATCTCGACATCAGCCCAGAAAGCGTCCTCCTGTGCCTTTCTCTTCTCTTTGAGAACCGCACGGATGGAACCGACCGCACGTTTACGGCCGCGGTTGACTTCCAGGATTTTAAACTCGACATCTTTCTTTAGCAAGTCTTCCAACGGCTCGTTTCTCGAAGCAGTCGCCTGGGAAGCCGGAATGAAGACTCTTGCACCGCCGGTGACAGCAATCACGCCGCCCTTGACCACATCAATGACAGTGCCCTGCATGGTGGTTTCGTTTTCCTGCGCTTCGCAGATTTTCTCAAAGCCTTCCATTGCGTCAACGCGCTTCTTAGAAAGCATAACCGTACCTTCCTGGTCGTTGACACGAAGCACGATCAGGGAAATTTCATCACCCGGTTTGACAATGTCTTCCGGTTTGGCGTTCGGGTCGTCGGACAGTTCGCTCGCCGGGATGTAACCCGCGTGCTTAGTTCCGATATCGACGGAAACTTCATTTGGTGAAACGCTGCTGACGATACCAGTCACTTTCTCTCCCGTATATGTGCTTTTGAGGGTTTCTTCCAGCGCCTCCTCAAAGTTGATGTCTTCATTTTCGACATTGTTCAGAATTTCACTCATTGTTTGTTGTACCTCCTTAATAATACGAGCCGGTGTGGAGGCCCCGGCAGTGATACCGATTCTGCACGCACTGCAGAACATGTCCGGCTTAAGCTCCTTAGCCGTTTCTACCAAAATGGTTGTGCAGTTTTCTTCGCACACCTCTTTGAGTTTTGCGGTATTTGAGCTATGCCTGCCGCCAATCACAATCATCATATCCACCTGTTTGGATATTTCCTGTGATTCCTTTTGCCTATTAACCGTCGCATTACATATTGTATCAAAGATTGCAAGTTTTGTATATACCTTTTTCGCAGTTTTTACGCATTGAAGCCACATTAATGTATTAAAAGTCGTCTGCGCAACCATGACAATCCGCTTTTTGGAGAGTTCCGGATGGCTCAAGGGCAACTTTTCAAGCTCCTCTACCGTCATGTAGCTCAACCAGGGAGCACTGCAGTGCCCAATGATGCCCTGCACCTCCGGATGTTTTGCATCCCCTGCAATAAGGACAATGTCTTCCTCTTTGTCCGTATTCGCCACAATGGAGTGGATTTTTGCGACAAACGGGCAGGTTGCATCCACATAGGAAATGCCCAGTTCAGCGAGCTGTGCATAAATATCCGTCCCAACCCCGTGGGAACGGATGACCATGGAATACCCCTTCGGGACCTGGCTAGGGGAATCCACTACAAGTACCCCGCGAGAAGCAAGTTCCTGTACCATCTGCGGATTATGAATGATCTCCCCGAGCGTGCAGACTTTTTCCCCTTGATTCAGACGCTCATATACCATGTCGATTGCACGGTCAACTCCGAAACAGAAGCCCGCCTGTTTTGCCGTGATAATCATTTCCTTGTATCCTCCGCCTCACACTGGTTGAGCAGCTTGACGATTTCTCCCATGATGAGATTACTCGCCTCTTTGATTTCTCTCGGACTTTTCCCGGTAATATGCAGTTTCTCATTGGGAACAAGATCGCCAAAGGATACAACAACCCTGCTGCGAAAATGAAGTTTTCCGGTAAAGTAAATCGCAGCCGGTACAATATCCGCCTTTGTCTGGGCCGCTACAACCGCAGCGCCGGATTTCGGACGAAGCGGCTTGCCATCCTTGGAACGGGTACCCTCCGGAAACATGGCGAGTACTTTTCCCTCCCGGATGAGATCGACCGCATGGTCAATCGCGGAGGTATCTCCCTTGCCACGGCTGACCGGAAACGCTCCCAGCCCCCGCAACACGATTCGCACGATAGGATTGTGAAACAATTCTACCTTTGCCATGAAGTTGAGCTGAGGCTTTGTGTGGATTCCCAGAAAAATCGGGTCAAAGTTGGAGCGGTGATTGGAGCAGACGACATAGCCGCGGTCGAGCGGCAGTTTTTCTTTGCCCCGCACTTCCACATGGTACAGTACATGGGTAATGATCCGCATGATTACCCGTCCTATCTGGTAGAACATGGCGCTGCCTCCTTAATCATGCGGATGACCTCCGCAATCGATTGTTCCAGTGTAAAGCCGCTGGTGTCGAGCAAAATCGCATCCTGAGCCTGTTTGAGCGGGGCAATTTCTCGGTGGCTGTCATTGGAATCCCGCTGGATAACGTCCGCGAGAACCTCCTCATAGGTCACCGGCTCCCCTTTGCCGAGAAGTTCTTTGTACCGGCGCTCAGCCCGTACCTCGGGGCTTGCGGTCAAAAATACTTTGACATCCGCCTGCGGGAGGACTACCGTGCCGATATCCCGTCCATCCATGATGACGGACTGTTTTCTTGCCGTATTCCTCTGCAAGTCGAGCAAAAACGCGCGCACACATCCAAGCGCCGAAACTTTGGAAGCGGTCATAGACATCTCGGGAGTACGGATTTTATCTGAGACGTCCTCCCCGTTTAAAAACACCCGTTGAGCGCCCTGCTCGTCATAGTCAAAGGTGATCTGTACACCGGAAAGTGCCGCTGCAACCTGTTCTTCTTTGGACAAGTCGACGCTGTTTTGCACCATATAGTAACCGACCGTGCGATACAGCGCACCGGTATCGACATAGATAAGCCCGAGCTGTTTAGCCGCCGCCTTTGCAATCGTGCTCTTTCCGGCGCCGGACGGGCCGTCAATTGCCACTGCTATCATGAATCGTTCCTCGCTCTCTTTGAATTTACACCTGATATTTTTCTACCTTCTCCCCGACGGCACATGCCGCCACATAAGCTGTGGAGTAGGCAATCTGCAGGTTGAATCCGCCGGTATAGGCGTCTGCGTCAAGCACTTCCCCTGCAAAATAAAGCCCCTTGACAAGCTTTGATTCCATCGTCTTGGGATTTAACTCCTTTAAATCCACGCCGCCCGAGGTGATGATAGCCTCCTGAATGGGACGCATCCCCTCCACGGTAAGAGGGAGCGCCTTGAGCAATCTGCAAAACGCGTGCCTTTGCTGTTTTGTCACCTGGTTCGCCTTTCTCTCCCCGGGGATACCGCTTACCTGCACCATTACCCCGATGAGCTTGCGGGGCAGTAAATCCAAAAGAGAATTGATAAAATCCCGGTTGCGGTATTTTTCAAAATCCCGTTGCAGCCTGGCATCGAGCTGCTGTTCGTCGAGCCCCGGCTTGAGGTCGATATACAGTTGATACCGTCCCGGCTCCATAGGGCGCATGTGGCAGCTCGCGCTGAGCACTAGAGGGCCCGACACACCAAAATGGGTAAAGAGCATCTCTCCGAGCTCTTCGAACACCGTTTTTCCCTGGGACGTGTCCACCGCCCTAAGCGTCACGTTTCGCAAAGAAAGGCCCTGCGCATCCCTGCACCACGCTTCCCGGATCACGAGAGGAATCAGGGACGGGGACGGCGGCAGTACCTTATGTCCCGCCTGTTTTGCAAAGCGGTACCCGTCTCCGGTTGAGCCGGTACCCGGATAGGATTTTCCCCCGGTACATACAATCACACTCTCAGCAGGTATGGTTTTGCCGTCTGCGAGGACGACTCCCCGTATGGCCCCGTCTTGTATCAGGAGTCCCCGCACCGGACAGTCGAACCATAGTTTGTTTTTTCCGCTTTTTGCATACTGAAGCAGGGCGTCTGCGATATCCGCCGCCCGGTCGGACTGCGGGAACACACGTTGTCCCCGCTCCACTTTCAGGGGAACCCCTCGCTCTTCAAAAAATGCCATGGTATCATAGGGAGAAAAACGAGAAAGCGCGCTGTATAAAAAGCGTCCGCCGGCAGCCACTTTTTCCAGAAATTCCGGAATATCGCAGCAGTTCGTAACATTGCATCGGCCTTTTCCGGTGATAAGCACTTTGCGGGCAGCGCGGTCGTTTTTTTCCATTACGATGGCGCTTTTCCCATACCCCGCAAGGGTTCCCGCTGCCATTAGGCCCGCGGCGCCCGCGCCTATGATAATGCAATCGGTCTTGTTTTCCATTTTATCCGTCCTGTCTTGTATATAAAGGCAGGAGCGCTTTCACCCAGAACGATGCCTGAAGTGGAAAATCGCTCCGTATTTCTATGATTGTAAGGGCTCCTCCGTCTTTTCATACACTTCGTAGAGATCCCAGATGTGTTCCAATTCTGTAAAAGTCTTTTCCACCTCGTCTTTTTTCTTCAGCCCCACCGCCACAATTAGAGCATTGACCAGGCTCAGGGGCGCAACCAGCGAGTCGACAAAGGACGCCATATCGCTCTGTGCAAGCAGGATATAGTCCGCGTACCTGGCAATCGGGGAGGAGTTGGAATCGGTTAGGGCAATCGTCTTAGCACCGTGGCTCTTGGCATACAGCATAGCCTTGGCGGTCCGGCTTGAATAGCGTGGAAAGCTCGCCGCAACCAAGATATCATCCGGGCCGATGCGCAGCAGCTGTTCCACCATCTCATTCGCGGAGTTTGCGGAGATGAGCCGTACACTCGGCAAAATCAGATTCAGGTAAAAGCTCATGAACTGGGCAATTGCCGCAGCACTGCGGATTCCGATGAGGTAGACGGTTTTTGCCTGTACGATTTCTTCCACCGAACCATAGAAATCCTCTGTCGAAGTCTCCTCGAGCGTCTTGCGGATTTTATCGATGTCTGATGCAAGCACCTGGCTGAGTACGTCCGTGTCGCCGATTCGGTCGCTTGTCACGGCCATCCTCTGCACGGAGGTCAGCTTGTTGCGGATGAGCTCCTGCAGGGCCCGCTGCAGTTGGGGATAGCCGTCAAATTCGAGTTCCATCGCAAATCGCACGACTGTGGACTCACTGACGCCAACGGTCGCCCCAAGTTTGGAGGCTGTCATAAACGCGGCTTTGTCATAGTGGTGGATGATGTAGTTTGCAATCAGCCGCTGCCCCTTTGAGAAGGTTTTCATCCGGCTTTCCACAAGCATCAGCAAATCTTGATTCATCGTTTATTCCCCCATTTTCTTTATCTTACTTGAGACAGGCCGAAAAATCAAGTGCAGCCCGGTTTCTCCGAACGAGAAAATGCAGTTTTTATCCCGTTTTTATCAAATGATGGACAGACTCATTGGGAACAAAAAGCAAAGGAACCCCTGCAATCGCTCTATCAATCACAGGCACACAAAACAGCCAGGCCATGTGCCATACAGGTGGTCCGGCTGTTCCATTTCATAATTGCAATTTCAAGGGAAGAACCAGTAGGAATGATACCCGTGCAGGCGAACCATCGCACCCTTCGGCATCCTCCACAGGGTGTTGACAATCTCAGCATAATCCGGCGCCCCGGTAATCAGCCCGATACAGGAAAAGGTTCCGAGGAATCCGCCAATTGATGAGCCTCCCGGGATACAAATCCAGAGCAGGAGCGGCGCAAAGCCAAACACCAGATTGGGAAACAGCCTCATGAAAAGATATCGTTTCTTCGACAACGGGGTACTGGAGCAGATAAACAACATCTTGTTTTCCTCTGTACACCAGAGCTGTACTTCCGCCCCTTTTGGAAAAATCAGAGCATGGAGGCATTCGTTCGGAAGGACGCCCAGCAGGCCTAGCAGCAGACCCCAGGGATTGACAAAGTCCCGCAGATGGAGCGTACCCCAGAACAGCCATTTGACTGCGGCGGCAAGGCAGCTCAAAATCAGGAGAAGCGGCTTCCATCTTCCAATGGATTCCTCCAGTTCAAAGGGGGAGGCCACCTGGTCAAGTCGGACAGCGCCG
Source organism: uncultured Oscillospiraceae bacterium (assembly GCA_900543705.1). GTDB lineage: Bacteria > Bacillota > Clostridia > Oscillospirales > Ruminococcaceae > Pseudoruminococcus_B. The sequence continues at coordinate 4,204 of UQSL01000034.1, read as the reverse complement.
GTCGGTAAGGGCTGTTGCATCAGCCGGGCTTCTTCTGTGAAGTTCCCTTTCCAGACGAGCCTCACAACCCGACACTCCGTTGCTTGGCGACCCTGCCGCTCCATTCGCTGTAGATTCCACCGAGTTGAATCAGCTGCTCATGGTTGCCCTGCTCCACGAGCTTTCCGCCGCTGAGCACATAGATACAGTCGCAGTCGCGGATAGTGGAAAGGCGGTGTGCGATAAAGATAGCGGTACGTCCCTCAGAGATTTTCTTGATGGACTGCTGGATGACCTGTTCGGTGTTCGAGTCGATGTTTGCCGTAGCCTCATCGAGCACCAAAACCGCCGGATCGTGGGAAATGGCACGCGCAAACGAGAGCAGCTGGCGCTCGCCCGCAGAGAAGGTGCTTCCCCGCTCGCTCACCAGGGCGTCCAGCCCCGCCGGATGCTTGGCGATAAAGCCGTCCGCCGCAGACAAGCTGATAGCCTCGTGCAGCTTTTCTTCAGAAATATCGGATTGCAGCGCGATGTTCTCCCCGATGGTTCCGGAGAAGAGGAACACATCCTGCAGCACGACGCAGACGCCCTTGCGCAGCTCCCCGAGGTTCCAGTCCTTGATAGAGATCCCATCAATCAGGATATCCCCTTTTTGAATGGGGTAGAATCCGGAAATCAGGTTGATGATCGTTGTCTTGCCCGCGCCGGTCGGCCCGATAAAGGCGACTTTCTGCCCGCGTTCAATGGTAAAGCTGACATCCTTTAAAATCCAGTTTTCCCCTATGTAGGCAAACCAGACATGTTTGAATTCCACCTTGCCGAGAACCCTTGCGGCATGCCCGTTTTCATGGATATCCTCCTGCGCCGCATCGTCGTCGAGAATCTCAAAGATACGGTCGGCGGAGATTGCCGCGGACTGGATGGTATTGTACTGCTCAGCCAAATCATTGATCGGCTCAAAGAATTTCTTGATGTAGGTGGTAAACGCATAGACTACGCCGAGCTCCAGGATTCCGCCTGAAATGCCGTGGTAGCCGTAGACAACCAGCAGCGCGATGGTCAGGGAGTTTACGACCTCCATGACCGGGCGAAGCAGGCTGTTCATCTTAATCTGGAACAGGGTGCTATCGTAATATTCCTTGTTGAGGGCCTTGAACTCTCCCAACTTGTTCTTTTCCCGGTTGAACGCCTGCACGGTTTTCATGCCGTCGATGTTCTCCGAGAAAAAGCCGTTGATGCGCCCGATCAGCCGTTTCATCTTGGCGAAGTTACGCCGCAGCGCCCCGCGGATGGTAAAGGTGATGAGCGCGATAACCGGGATCGTCGAAAAGCCGACAAGTGCGAGCTTAAAGTCCATTTCCAGCATGGTAAAGATAATGCCGATGAGAAGCACCACATCTTTAAAGAGGTTTACCATGATGTTGGTATAAAACTCGTTGAGCGCTTCGATATCATTGGTCGCACGGGTGAGCAGCCGCCCGCTGCTGTAGCGGTCAAATCCGGACAGCGACATATGGCTGATTTTGGAGAAGACCTTGATCCTCAATGTGTTTAGAATTTTCTGGCCGATACGGTTAATGATCCGCGCCTGTGCCAGCGCACAGACCGCGCCGATGAAGATCACGACAAAGTAAAGGATACCCATGCCCGTGACCGAGTACAGGCCATATTGTTCGACGCTGTTTCTCAAAAAGTCATCGATGATGATTTTCATCACGTACGGCTTTAAAATTTCCGCCGAGTTGACAAGGATAATCAGGATAACGCACAGGCCGATCAGCCATTTATAGGGCAGAAGGTACCTGGCAAGCTTGAGTAGGCTGTGTTTATTTTTTTCTCCTTTTGGCATTGATTCGTCCCCCCTTCCCTACAGCAAATCATCAGCCGCGTCGGCGTCCGCTTTTTTGCTCTGCTGCTGATACATGTGGGCATATTTCCCGTCAAGTGCCATTAACTCTTCGTGGGTCCCTATCTCCGCGATCCTGCCATCCTGCAGGTAGATGATCTTGTCAGCGTTTTGCAGTGCGGAGATTCTCTGGGAGATAATGATGGAGGTTTTCCCCTGCATGGTCTGTTGCAGATTTTTCAGAATGCGCTGCTCGGTGTTGACGTCGACCGAGCTGAGCACGTCGTCGAAAATCAGAATACGGGGATGCTTGACAATTGCCCTGGCAATGATGACGCGCTTTTTCTGCCCGCCGGAAAGCTGATGGCCGCGCTCCCCGACTGGGGTATCGTAGCCGTTGGAGAACTTGTACATATCCTTTTTCAGGTCGCTGTACTCAGATACCTCGTCTATCATCTCCGGGGTACAGTCCTCCTGATAGAAGGAGATATTCTGACCAATCGTCGTATTGAACAAGAATTCCTCCTGCGGGACATAGCCGATACTTTCCCGGATGGCTTTGGAGGGGATGTCACACAAATCCACCCCATCGATAAAGATACTGTCTCTCGGTACCGGGAGGAATTTGAGCAGCAGGTCAATCAGAGTGGTCTTGCCGCTTCCCGTTTCCCCGACGATACCGAGCGATTCGCCCTGTTTCAGCTCAAAGCTGATGTCGTCGAGGACATTCATCGCGTCATTCTCATAAGCATAGGTCAGGTGGCTGACTACGATGGCGCCGCGGATTTCGTGGTCGTAATCCGCATATTCGCGCTCTTCAATCTGGGATTGTTCAAAGACGTCGTTTAAGCGGCGCATGGATGCGCTTCCCTTTTCAAAGGAGTTGATGACGCGCCCAAGGGAGATAATCGGCGCCATAATCATAATGATATAGTCGTTGAAGGCGACGAGCTCGCCCACACTGATTTCCCCGCCCAGTACCATGTTGGAGCCGAGGATCAGGCTGATCATAAAGCTGACACCGAAGAAAATCTGAATCAGCGGGTTTAGCAGGGCGGAGGTATAGGCGAGCCTGATGTTGGCGTCGCGCATCTCATCGCTTTTTTTGATAAAATTATGAATCGTATTCTCTTCCTGATGAAATGCCTTGATGACGCGCATTCCCATAATATCTTCCTGGATTTTACCGGAAATCTGCGCAAACATGCGCTGGACTGTCAAAAAGCGGACCCGGATCTGCTTGCCGATGAGCACGACGCTCAAAACCGCCAGCGGAATCGGCAGCAGCGAAAAGCAGGTCAGCTTTGGGTTAATCTCGGCAAACATATTAAACATGGCAAAAAAAAGCGTGGAGCAGCCCGTTAAAATGTTGGCCAGCGCCATGCTCGCAGTCTGACGGACCGCGCCGATATCGTTGATGGCAAGCGCCATCAAGTCACCCGTCTTATTGCTGTTGTAAAAGGAGGTTGGCATGTTCTGAAATTTCTTAAACAGGCTTTCGCGCAGAAATACCTCCAGATTGCGGGCATTGCCGTTGATAAAATAACGCCAGCAATACCTTGTAATGAATGCTCCGATTGCCGCTATTACCAGCAGCAATACCTGTGTGTACACGTAGCGCCTGTCAATCTGCGCCGCCGGACGGTTGAGTCCGTCAATGGCATTTCCAAGATAAATTGGCGTCAGCGACAGCACGTAGGAATTTAGTACCAAGAATAATACTCCGGGCAGATATCTCCAGCCATATTTTTTTAAAAACTGTTTGATCAAAAGCCCCACTCCCCTTTCTTTCCGTCTTCCTATTGCCTTTTCATTATAAACCTTTTTTGAGCAAAGTGCATCTAGTTAGCAAATACTAAAGGGGTTTTTTGTCATTGTTGTCTATTTAAGGGTTGTTTTTTGTAATTTTCATGAATTGACAGACTTGTTAATGCACCAGAAAATCCTTCAAGCCCTTTTCCACCTAACCTATATGAAAGCGCGCCGAAGACCGGCGCGCTTCTTCCCATTCTTATTGATGTTACTCTCCGGCAGCATATGGACTGCCGGTCCTATCAATTCCTACTTTCGGGGGTTTCACAGCTGAAACAGCCTTTGTTAGCCTGCGGGGAAATCTCCGCGATTTACAGCACAAGCATCATCAGGCCTCCGAGCACCGCGGAGAGCACAAAGAGCACGCCGGTATAAACCGCGATGAACTTTGCCTTGAACGCCCGGCTGAGTAAGACGATTTCGGGGATGGAAATTGACATCGTCGCCAGGAGGAAGGCGAGTGAGACCGGCACGCTCAGCGTACGGAAGATGCCGATGAGCGGCAGAATGGTGAAGATATCCGAGTGGATCGGCAGGCCCACTACACGAGGCGCCGGAAAAGAGACA
>UQSL01000033.1 GCA_900543705.1 uncultured Oscillospiraceae bacterium | reverse complement strand
ATATTTCCTACTTAGGGGCTTTTTTGTGCTGTCTGTACATTCTGGGGCAGTTCAAGCGGCTTTCCTGAGTGGGGGTTTTGTCCCATCGAGTGTACTACCCTGGCAAGGTGCAATATTATTAAAATACAGGCCTGCACCCTGTTTTTCCATGCCCCGGCCAATGGCGAAAAGATATGCAAACATAAGCAGTCACATTTTTAAGGCAACTTGCATAGGATGGCAGCAGAATAAAGAATTCTGCTCAGGGTCCCTTCGGTGGTGAACCGGCACCAGCGCAGGGGCGCTTTTTTATAGAAACGGAGGGTCTTTGTCATGGGAAGACCTTATCTGATTGTACGTTCCGTCACCCAGGCGTTCAGAGCCAGGGAGGCACTCGGCCGGGCCAAGATTCACTCGGATATTGAACGCACCCCGTCCTTTCTTAATGGCAGAGGGTGCAGCTACTGTGTCAGAATCCCGTCAAACCAGATGCGGCAGGCGGCAGATGTACTGAAAAACCAGCCGGGTCTTGATTTTATGATATTTGGCGAAAGGGGAGAACGCATCCTATGATGTATTTTGACAATGCAGCGACCACGTATCCCAAACCGTCGGGGGTCACGCAAGCGGTATCAATCGCCGTGACCCGCTTCGGCGGGAACCCGGGTAGAAGCGGACATGCAATGTCGCTGAGGGCTGCCCAGATGGTTTACGACTGCCGGGGAAAGGCGGCGGCGCTGTTCGGCTGTGAGGAAGTTGAGCGTATTATCTTTACAAAAAACTGTACCGAGGCGACGAACGTCGCCATCAAAGGGTATCTGCCCAACAGGTGCCACCTGATTATTTCGGACTTGGAGCATAACGCCGTCTCCAGGCCTGTTTTTGCGCTGAGCCAGAAAAACGGTGTGAGCTACTCCATCGCCCACGTTGTGGAGGGCGACCCGGAGCAGACCGTGCGCAATTTTGAGCAGGAAATCCGCGCGGGCAAGACACGGGCCATTGTGACCACCCATGCCTCGAATGTTTTCGGAGTGACCGTGCCCATCCAGCGCCTCTATGAGCTGTGCGAGAGTTATGGACTGCGGCTTATCATCGATGCCGCGCAGACCGCAGGGGTGCTCCCCATTGATTTAAAAAGCATGCCGAATGCCTGTCTGTGCACGGCAGGGCATAAGAGCCTGTACGGCCCAACCGGAACCGGATTATTTGTCGCCGCTCCCGGAGAACTCCCGCAGACGATTATGGAGGGCGGGACCGGAAGCTTTTCGGAGGATCTCGCCCAGCCGGATTTGCTCCCCGACCGCATGGAAAGCGGGACGGTCAACACCGTCGGTATCTGCGGGCTTGCAGCGGGTATCGATTTTGTACAGCGCACCGGTATCAAAAAGATTGAGACGCATGAGCGTAAGCTCGCCCGGTATTTTTATCAGAAGATTCAGAAAGTCCCGGGAGTGATTTTGTATACCGCCTGTCCGGAGGAGGGCAGCCATGTCCCGGTGGTGAGTTTTAATCTCAAAGGGATGCACTCCGAAGAGGTTTCCACTGCGTTAAACCACATGGGGGTCGCTGTACGGGCGGGACTGCACTGCGCTCCGCTTGCTCACCAAGCCTATTCCACACTGGAGACTGGGACAGTGCGGGCAAGTTTTTCCGCGTTTAACACCCCGCAGGAGACAGAGCGTTTTGCGTGGATGATTAAAAAAATCGCAGAGAAACGAACATAATAAGAGATATCAGTCAAAATCTGTCGATTTTGGCAATATACTATGGATTACGACGGGAAATTGTCCTAATTATGTCAAAAGCATTGAAAATGACTGCGAATATGATAAAATAGAAAAAGAATCGGATGGATACTCTTTTTGGAAAGTGAAGGATACCCGCACTATGGAAGTTTTGATGGCATTTTGGCAGTCGTGCCTTTCCGTAATCAAGACCATTACTGTGTTTGATGTAATTGACATACTCATTGTCGCTTTTTTGATTTACAAGCTGATACAGCTCCTGCGGGAAACACGCGCGGAACAGCTGGTAAAGGGGATTATTATCCTTGGAGCCGCTTATCTGGTTTCCACCCAGCTGGGGCTGAAAACCATGAGCTTTTTACTGGTCAATCTTGCAAACTTCGGCGTCATTGCGGTCGTGGTGGTCTTTCAGCCTGAGCTGAGGAAGCTGCTTGAGCAGGTGGGGCGCGCGAAAATCGGCAGCGTCTTTTCCTCCCATGAGGGCGGAGGGGAAAGTTCCTGGGAGCACGCAATCGACGCGATCTGCGAGGCATGCGTCTCCCTCTCCAAGCAGAAAATCGGTGCACTTATTGTCTGCGAAAAGCAGACGAAACTCGGCGAGATTATTAAGACGGGCACCGTGGTCGACGCAAACCCGAGCCCCGAACTGATCGGCAATATCTTTTTCCCGAATTCCCCGCTCCATGACGGGGCGATGATTATCCGGGACGGCAGGATGCACGCCGCCGGCTGTTTTTTGCCCCTGTCTGAAAATTATACCATCAGCAGGGAGCTTGGGACCCGGCACCGCGCCGCGCTCGGTATGAGCGAAAATTCCGATGCAGTGGTATTGGTTGTTTCGGAGGAAACCGGCGTTATCACGGTGGCGCAAAACGGAACGCTCAAACGCAATTTTGATTTCCAGATGCTCAAGGCAACGCTGGAACGCGAACTCATCCCGGAGCCACCGGCGGAACTCGCTGAGAAAAAGGCCCCCTTCTGGAAGGTGAAACGTCGATGAGCGAACAGAAGAAGAAAACAAAAGATTTTAAATTCAAAAAGAATACATTTTCCAAGCTGTTTCATGACGACCGCTTCTTGCGGGTGTTTTCTGTTTTTGCCGCGGTTATCGTCTGGTTTATTGTGGCGATGAACATCAGCCCGGAAACCTCCCGGGTCATCCAGGACGTCCCGGTACAAATCCCCACGGATGGAATGTCCCTGAGCGTTATCGGGGATACCCAGTATACCGTGGATATCGTCATTCGAGGCAAGCGTAATATCGTCGGCGGTATTTTGCCGGAGGACATCAGTGTGACGGCGGTGCTCGACCAGGTGAAAAATCCGGGCACCTATGACCTTCCGCTTCGGGTGAGCAAGCGTACTCCGAACGCGGAATATGAAATCGTCTCCTACCCTTCCCAGATTGCCAAGGTGAAATTCGACACAGTGGCGACCAAGGAGCTGGAGGTGGAAACCGATGTCTCCGGGATTAAGGTGGCGGACGGCTTTGTCAAGGTCAAATCCACGGCGCAGCCTGCAAAGGTCACGATTTCCGGGCCGGAAAGCCAGGTGGAACAGATTACCCGCTGCGTGGCGAAAGCGGAGCTGAGCGACGAGCTCAAGCAGACGGTGACTGTCGCGGCGGGCCTCACCTTCTACAATGCGGAGGGAACGCAGGTATCCACAAACGGGCTGAGTATGAATGAGGATTCCGTCCAGGTGACGGTTCCGATTCTCAAGACCAAAGAGGTTCCGGTCTCTTTTGATTATTTGAACATGCCGGATGGCTTTGATCTTGCAAAGCTCCCCTATACGATAACCCCCTCCACGCTGGAAATTGCCGGGCCGGAGGAAAAGGCAGACAGCCTATCCTCGCTCAATCTCGGTTACATCGACTTTAAAAACCTGAACCTGAATGCGGAATTGACCTATGATGTGGTCATGCCGACGAATTTCACCAATCTCTCCGGAACTGAACAGGTAAAGGTGAAATTCGATACCAGCGGCTATGAGAGCAAGGCCTTTACTGTGCCGAATGTGCGGGTGGTGGGCGCACCGGAGGGCTATACGGTGACGCCGGAGACCGACAGCATTTCCAATGTTACGATTATTGGCTCCACCGACCTGATGGAAAGCCTCGCAGCAACCGACTTGGTTGCGGAAATCGACATGAGTAAGGCGGAAATTGCGGAAGGACGCGTCAGTGTGGCAGTGAAAATTTATGCCCCGAGCAAAGGCCAGCTATGGGCTTACGGAGAATACACCGTGATGGTCTCCGTCAGCAAGAAATAAAGCTTGATAAAAAATGAGGGAAAGCGCGCGGCACAGCTGCGCGCTTTCTTATCACAGAGAAAGGGGAAAGATTCACCAGATGGCAATCATTGTCGCTTCACTTCGGCTGCCCCTGGGAAAAAACCGGCGAGATGTGGTGGAACTGGCAAAACAGAAATTGCATCTGCCGGATAATAAAATTAAAAAGGCCTATCTTGTCAAGTCCTCGGTGGATGCAAGACGCCGGGAGATTTCCCTGGTCTGCTCCGTGGGAATCGAGCTGAAAGACCCGGCGGAGGAAGAAAAAATTGTCGGACGGGTGTGCTCCCCACAGGTCACGCTGCGGCGGGAAACTCCACTTGAAATCTCCTATGGACAGCGGGAGCTGATACATCGCCCAGTCGTGGTGGGATTTGGTCCGGCGGGAATGTTTGCAGCGCTTCTTTTAGCGAGAAACGGCTTTCGTCCGCTCGTACTCGAACGCGGCTCCGCGATGGAGCGCCGCGTCGGTGCGGTCGAACGCTTCTGGAGCAAGGGAATCCTCGACTCCGCCACCAACGTGCAGTTTGGGGAGGGCGGCGCCGGAACCTTTTCGGACGGCAAGCTGACCACCCGCATTCACGACAGCCGCTGTGACTTTGTGCTGAGAACTTTTGCTGAACACGGAGCGCCGGAGGGGATCTTGTATCAGGCCAAGCCCCATATCGGGACGGACCGCCTGCGGGGCGTGGTGACTTCTATCCGGGAGGAGATTATTTCTCTCGGCGGCGAGATATTCTTTGATACCTGCCTGACCGGGCTTACCCTACGGGGCGGAGAAGTCACGGCGATACAGGCCAGCGGCCGGGAAATCCCGGCCCAGGCGGTCATTCTGGCGCCTGGGCACAGCGCAAGGGATACCTTTTCCATGCTGCTCGATTGCGGCGCTGCGCTCGAACCCAAGCCGTTTTCTGTGGGGGTTCGAATCGAACACCCGCAGGAACAGATAGATCAAGCGCTCTACCATGAGTTTGCCGGGCACCCAATGCTCGGCCCCGCCTCTTACCAGCTCTCCCTGCGGCAAAAGGGGCGCGCAGTCTACACCTTCTGCATGTGCCCGGGCGGGACGGTCGTCCCCGCGGCAAATGAGGAGGACACCGTGGTCGTTAACGGGATGAGCGAGTATGCGAGGGATCAAGAAAACGCCAACGCCGCGCTCGTCGTCTCGGTGGATGCGGCGGATTTCGGCTCTTCCCCGCTCGACGGCATCGCGTTTCAGAGACGGCTCGAGCGGCAGGCGTTTGCACTTGGCGGCGGGGGCTACCGTGCCCCGGCGCAGACGGCGGAAAATTTTCTCTCGGGTGTCCCCGGCCTTGCCAAAGGACATGTGACGCCGAGCTATGCGCTCGGCGTGCAGGGCTGTGATTTGCATACCCTGTTTCCTGAGGCGATCAACCGGATGCTGGAGGACGGCCTGCGTGCCTTTGAGAGGAAAATCAGAGGATTTTCCTCCCCTGCTGCGGTGATGACGGGAGTCGAGACCCGCACCTCCTCCCCGGTGCGACTGATACGCGGGGAGAACGGACAGGCCCTTGGCATTGCCGGGCTTTATCCCTGCGGGGAGGGGGCCGGATATGCCGGAGGCATCATGAGCGCAGCCGTGGACGGCCTGCGCCAGGCACAGGCCGTCATGGGTGAATACAGGCCCGAATAACATCAGAAAGGGGAATCCCTTCCTTGAAAGGTAAGATACTAGGCGCCCTGCGGACTTTTCTCCTTGTGGGAGCCTTTACAGGAGCAATCATCCTGGGAGCTTTTTTCCTCTGGCAGACCCAGGATAACACCGTCCGCTTCGATAATCAAAGGCAGACGGCGCAGCAGGTACTGACTTACCAGGGGGACTATGAGGAATACACCTCCTCCCATTATGAGCAGTATCTGGATGAAAAGGAGCGCCTGCTCTATCAGGCGCTCAAGTATACCTATGACCACGGGATACAGACGGTGAGACTGGCGGAGGAATACGACCAGGACAGCGTGACCAATGTCAACGCCGTGCTCAAGGCAGATTATCCCCAGTACACAACGAGTATGCTGTCCATGGAAATGGCAATCCGTCCCGGGGAAACGAGGCTGACTGTCAATGCCAAAGAATTTGACGCCGTACGCAAAAATGAGGAGATGACCTCGCGTGCAAGGGAGGTCATCGAAGCGATGCCGCAGGGCCTTGACGAGCTCGGCCGTGCCCAATACCTCTACCGGTACCTGGTACAAAACGTCGCTTATACCGCTGCGGAGGGGGAGGATTACGCCCTGATGACCGGGGTTTTTGAGATGGGGCAGGCCAACTGCGACGGCTTTGCCTCTGCGCTGCAGCTGCTCTATCAGATGGCGGGGATCCAGTGCTACAAGGTCTATTACCACGGATCGGATATCGGGAGCGACGTCGGGCATGTGTGGAATATCGCAGTCGTCGACGGCACCGCCTACCATGTGGACGCTTCGCGCGGTGCGCTTGTAACCCAGGAAATGAAAGAGACGTTTTCCTCCGCACAGGCGGATGCGGACAGCGCCGTATCCTACAGCGGCTTTCTCATGACCGAAGAGCAGGCGCTCGGCCAATCAGAGAGTACCATCAACCCCTTTATCCGCGACAAAATCGATGAGTGCGTAACGCCCAAACCCGCGGAAAAAATTTATGACGCAGTGGAGATGGAAGGAAAAGAAAGGGAGTTCCTCTCTCAGGCGGCAGAGGTACTGAAGTCCAGGAGAGAAGAGGAAAACGTGTTTTTAACGTTCCATTTCCAGAGCAAAGAGCGTATGCTCAAAGCGCAGCGGGAATTCACCGGCGGCGGGAGGAATGCCTATGCCAAGCAAATCGGGGAACGTGCGGGCTTTTACGGCAGGGTTGTCACTTTGAGCGATACAGCCGACAATAACGTCATCTGCGCGCTGTTTGAATGGGGCGACTGAGCCGAGGCCGCGTGGGACAGAATTTTGTTGAACAGCTTCGCGTGAAATGGTACAATAAAGGATAATAATTTTTCCAGATAATACTGATTTCACCTAAAAAGGACTAAAAGGAGGAGCGGCCATGGGAATGCAGCAATGGATTTTGCCGACAGCGGACAAAGACGCGGCAAAGGGCCTCAGCGCGCAGTGCGGGGAATCGGAGTACCTGTGCAGGCTGCTCCTTGCCAGGGGATATAATACGCCGGAGAGTGCCTCCGGATTCCTCGCACAGGAGGGAGAGCTGACCGACCCCTATGCGCTCAAGGACATGGACAGGGCGGTCGGGCGCATCCGCCGTGCCATTGAAGAGGGCGAGATGATCGCCATCTATGGGGACTACGACGCGGACGGAGTGACCTCCACGGTCGTACTGTTCAGCTATCTCGAATCGGTGGGTGGGGATGTACGTTATTACATCCCCACCCGGGACGGCGAGGGCTACGGGATGAACAAAAATGCCATCGACACCATTGCCAGAATGGGAATTACCCTGATGATCACCGTGGACAACGGCATCACTGCGGTGGAGGAAATCGCCTACGCGAATACCCTCGGCATCGACGTCGTCATCACCGACCACCACCGCCCAAAGGAACAACTTCCCGAGGCGGTCGCCATCGTCGATCCCTACCGGCCGGACGATACGACGGAGTTTAAGGGACTCGCCGGGGTCGGCGTCGCGTTCAAACTCGTCTGCGCGCTCGAGGGGGACACGCAATCCATGCTCGACTACTACGCGGAGCTCGTCACCATCGGGACGATTGCGGACGTGATGCCGATGACCGGGGAAAACCGCGTGATTGTGCGCCGGGGACTGGAGAAATTTTCGCAGACGGAGAATCTCGGCTTGCAGGCACTGATGGAGGCGGCCGGGGTCGCGGGGAAATCCATCACCAGCGAGACGGTGGCGTTTACCATCGTGCCCCGCATCAACGCGACGGGCAGGCTCGGACACGCGAAAAAGGCGGTGGATTTGCTCACCACGGATGATGAGGAGTTCGCGGAAGGGCTGGCGCAGGAAATCGACACGCAAAACAGGGAACGCAAGGCGCTCGAAGCAAAAATCCTCGAGGATATTTCCGCGACTCTCAAAGCAACCCCTTCTCTGCTCTATGATCGGGTGCTTGTCCTCGCGGGGGAGGGCTGGCACCACGGGGTCGTCGGCATTGTGGCGGCAAAGCTCGTCGAACGCTACGGCAAACCCTGTTTCCTCATCTCCTGTGAGGGGGAGCTTGCACGCGGTTCGGGCCGCAGCGTCGGGGATTTCTCTCTGTTTGACGCACTGTGCGCCTGCGACGATTTACTCGAGCGCTACGGCGGGCACACCCAGGCGGCGGGACTGACCGTGCGCACGGAAAACATCGACAGCCTGCGTGAGAGACTAAGGCAGTACGCCAAACAGGCGGAGGAATACATGCCGGTGCCGCGCCTTCGCATCGACTGCATGCTCTCCCCGTCGAAGGTGAATCTGGAGCTTATCCGGGAGCAGTACCGGCTCGAGCCGTTTGGAAACGGCAACGAGATGCCGGTCTACGGTCTAATGGGAGTTAAGCTGACCGGAATCTACCCGGTTTCAAGCGGCAAGCACCTGCGGCTGCGCCTTGGGGACAGCCGGGGCAGCGTGTATGTGATGCAGTTTCGTATGACGCAGGCGGATTTCCCCTATCGGGTTGGGGATGTGGTGGATGCGGCGGTGACGCTGTCCATTCACGAATACAATGGGGAGGAAAGGGTGAGCGCCATTGTACAGGATATGCGCCTGGCCGGCCTTGACGAGGACGGCCTGTTCGTCCCGAAACAAATTTATGAGAAAATCAGGCGGAAAGAACCTTTAAGCGATGCGGAGCGCGAGCTTGCACTTCCCAAAAGGGAGGATGTCGCGGCGGTCTACCGTTTTGTGCGTGCCACGGGCAGCTTTTCGTATGATTATGATATTCTGTACTCCCGCATGCCGCGCGGCAGGCTCAACTACTGCCGGACAAGGCTGTGTGCGGACATTCTGGGGGAGATGAAGCTGATACAGCTTCGAAAGGATCCCTGCACCGCCTATCTTGCCGCGGTGCACAACCCGGGGAAAGTGGACCTCGGGCAGTCGAAGGTGCTCCGTTACGTCCGGGAACGGGCATAGAGCACAGCAGAAGGGGGAAAACATAATGGCATCGGATTTGAATTACCTGCTTGACGCTATTGAAAAAAGTGGACGGCAATACAATGTCGGCATGATAAAGAGCGCCTACTATCTGGCGGAGAAGATGCACGAGGGGCAGCTGCGCAGTTCGGGACAGCCGTATATTATCCACCCAGTGGAGGTGGCGGTCATCCTCCTCGAGCTTGGCATGGATTCGGACACGTTAGTGGCGGGGCTGCTGCACGACGTGGTGGAGGATACCTCCGAAACGCTAGACGACATCGAAAAAGCATACGGGCACAACATCGCCCAGCTCGTGGACGGGGTCACGAAGATCACGACGCTGGATATCACCTCCCTCGACTCTAAGGAACAGCAGCAGGCGGAAAATGTGCGCAAGATGCTGCTTGCCATGTCGCAGGATATCCGCGTCATCATCATCAAGCTGGCGGATAGACTTCACAACCTGCGGACGTTACAATACCGTCCCCGCCACAAGCAGCTCGCCAAGGCAAGGGAGACGATGGAGGTCTACGCCCCCATCGCTCACAGGCTCGGTATCCGTGCGGTCAAGGAGGAGATGGAAGATCTGTCCCTGCGCTACCTTGACCCGATTGCCTATTGCGAAATCGAAACCTCGCTCAATACCAAGCGGGACGAGCGTCTCGCCTTCCTGGAAAAAATTAAGGGCCAAATCAGCGAGCGGATGCGAAAAGAGGGCGGCACCATCCACCTGGAAGGGCGCGTCAAGAGTGTCTACGGCATCTACCGCAAGATGTACATGCAGGGCAAGGCGTTTGAAGAGATCTACGACATCTACGCGGTGCGCATCATCGTGGACACGGTGTTTGAATGCTACAATGCACTGGGTATCATCCACGACATGTACACACCCCTCCCAAACCGCTTCAAGGACTATATCTCCACCCCGAAGCCGAATATGTACCAGTCCCTTCATACCACCGTTATCGGCAAGGAGGGCATCCCCTTTGAGGTGCAGATCCGCACCTGGGAGATGCACCACACTGCGGAATACGGGATCGCGGCGCACTGGAAATACAAGGCGGGTGTGCAGGGCAAGGATAAGCTGGAGGAGCGCCTGGAATGGGTGCGCCACCTGCTTGAAGCCCAGCAGGATTCCGAGGATGTGGAGGACATCTTAAGCTCCATCAAATCCGACCTCGTGCCGGAGGAGGTCTTTGTCTTTACACCGAAGGGCGACGTCATCGACCTGCCGAGCGGCTCGACGGTCATTGACTTTGCGTATGCCATCCACTCCGCTGTCGGCAACAGCATGATCGGCGCAAAGGTGGACGGGCGCATCGTTCCCATCGATTATAAGGTTAAGACCGGCCAGATCGTCGAGATTGCGACGACCAAATCCCAGGCGCACGGGCCAAACCGCGACTGGCTGCAAATTGTCAAGACCAGTGAGGCGCGCAACAAGATACGCGCCTGGTTTAAAAAAGAGAAAAAAGAGGAGAACATCGCGCAGGGCAAGGCGCAAATCGAACGGGATTTCAAGCGCGACGGCATCAACTTAACGGACGAGCAGTATGAGCAGTTTATCTTGGAGCTTGCCCACCGCCAGCACTGCAAGACGATGGAGGAGTTTTACGCGGCGGTTGGCTATGGCGGCATCAGCCTGTCCAAGATTTTACCGCGCATCAAAGAGGACTACCTCAAGCGCTACCGCAAGGAGGAGAAACCCAATCTCAAAGAGGCGCTTCCCAATCGAGCCATCAAGCGCGGGGCGTCGAGCGGCGTGATTGTCGAGGGCTACGACGACTGTCTAGTGAAATTTGCGCGCTGCTGCAATCCGGTCCCCGGAGACCCTATCATCGGTTTCGTCACTCGAGGTTATGGGGTATCCGTACACAAGCAGGATTGCCCGAATATCATCAGTGCGATGAAAGACGACGAGAACTGCAAGCGCCTAGTACAGGTGCAGTGGGCCTCCTATGTCGGGGAGTCGTTTAAGGCGACTTTCGAGGTCATCTCTGAGGACCATGGCACCCTGCTTGCAGATGTAAGCGTCCAGCTCGCCAATATGCGCGTCCCTATCCATGAGCTTAACGCAAGAAAATTAAAGGACGGCAACGTCCAGATGATGATTACCGTCACGGTCACCGGGCTTGACCAGCTCAATATGGTCATCAAGCGGATTGAGGCCATCAAAGGCGTTATCCAGGTGCACCGCAGCGGAAAATAGGAGAACAGGGTATGAGAGCGATTTTGCAGCGGGTCTCGTGTGCATCCGTTGTCATTGACGGAAAGATTACCAGGAATACAGGAGCCGGGCTTTTGATTTTACTTGGCGTAACCCAGGAGGATACAGAGGAGCAGGCAGCCTGGCTTGCCAGAAAATGTTGTGAGCTACGCATTTTTTCGGACGAACAGGACAAGATGAATCTCTCCCTGTTCGATACGAACGGTGAAGCGATGGTGATATCCAACTTCACCCTGTACGCGGACTGTAAAAAGGGGCGCCGTCCGTCCTACGTTCGGGCCGCGCGCCCCGAGCAGGCAAACGGCCTGTATGAGCGCTTTGTAGAGGAAGTGCGCACCCTTGGTATCAAAAACGTACAGACCGGGGAGTTCGGCGCGGACATGCAAGTGAGCATTACAAACGACGGGCCGGTGACGATTTTCCTTGACACTGATGAAATTAGGCCGAAATAAGAAAAAACCGGAAGTGGGGGACAAGGCGCCCCCGTCTTCCGGTTTGTATACTTAGGCATCCCCATCCTGATAAAGGACAACGTCAATCCCGCGGCTAAGACGCACACTTCCGCGGGATC
Source organism: uncultured Oscillospiraceae bacterium (assembly GCA_900543705.1). Classification (GTDB taxonomy): domain Bacteria; phylum Bacillota; class Clostridia; order Oscillospirales; family Ruminococcaceae; genus Pseudoruminococcus_B. Next base: position 7,777 of record UQSL01000033.1, on the reverse strand, counting down.
GCTTGCTCTGGCGAATTCCTTTGCGGCTGAGGATGCAGAGGTTGCCGCAAGGCTGCGGGCGGACGGCGCGCCGCGGGGGCTGTTTTTGTTTGCAAAGCCCTTTGAGGAGGCGAAGCTTTTCCGGCTTGCCTACGCGCTCGAACGGGATTTCGGGTCGCGGGTACCACCCGAATTGGAACAGGAATAAAGGAGGAAACCAGATGAAGGTATATACGCTCCCAGTGGGGCTTATCTCGACGAACTGCTATCTGCTCGAAGGGGAAAACCACGCCGCGGCGGCCATCGACCCCGGCGCCGAGGCAGGGAAAATCCTTGCACTGGCCCAGGAGCACGGGCTGAACATCGAGTATATCTTGCTCACCCATGGACATTTCGACCATGTGTGCGCGGTTAATACGATAAAACAGCAGGCCGGGGCAAAGGTATTCATCGGGGAGCATGACGCGCCGATGCTGGTGGCCCCGCTGACGAATTCCGGCCTGAAAGTCCCCGGCTACAACGACGACGAGGTCGTCCCCGATGTCCTGGTGAAGGAGGGCGATGTGATCGACATTGCGGGAATTTCCGTTCGGGTACTCGACACACCGGGCCATACCGCGGGCTCAGTCACCTATATCCTGGACGGAAAGATGTTCACCGGGGATACGCTCTTTGCCGGGAGCATCGGGCGCACCGACCTTGCGGGCGGGGATTTCCCGACTATCAAAAAGTCCCTGCAAAAACTGGCCGCGCAGCCGGGCGACTTTACCGTCTACCCAGGGCACGGCCCCGCGACCACGCTCGGGCATGAGCGGCAGGCAAATCCTTATCTGGGAGAATACTATGATTCTTTTGATTGACGGCCATTCCTTCCGCTATGAAACGGAAAATCTCTGTAATATGTTTTTCCCCACCGACAAGGCCAAGGTAGTGGAGGGGGCAAAAACGCAGGAACCAAACTATATCCTAACCCGGCTTATCCATGGGGAGGACGGTGAGCAGACCGTCTCCGTCCTCCTCCATATCGGCGGAGTCGAACGGCACGCAGGACAGGCCCTTCCCGCAGGGATGCGCAAAAAGGAGTGCGAGCACGCGCTGTGCGCCCTACTCTATCAGGAACTATGCGCCCTGACCGGGAAAACGATGTCGTGGGGCATGCTCACCGGCGTGCGTCCGGTCAAGCTCGTGCGGGCCATGCGCGAGGAGGGTATGGACGATTCCTCCATTTTGCAGGCCATGCAGGAGCGCTACTTTGTCAGTGAGAAAAAGGCGCACCTCTGTCTCGACACCTGCGACCACGAGACGCCGATTCTGCGCCGGGTCAGCCGGGATTCGTTCAGCCTGTATGTCTCGATTCCGTTTTGCCCCACGCGGTGTCATTACTGCTCATTTGTCTCCCAGGCAGTCGGCAAGCAGGCGGGGCTCATGCCGGAATATACCCATCTGCTGTGTCAGGAGCTAACACGCACCGGGGAAATCGTGAAGGAACTCGGCCTTCGTCTCGATACCGTTTATTTCGGGGGTGGAACGCCGACGACCCTCTCCCCCGCCCTGCTTGACGAGGTGCTTTGCACCGTAGAGGATTCCTTTGACCTGGGCGTGTGTCAGGAGTATACCGTCGAGGCCGGGCGGCCGGACACCATTGATGAAGACAAGCTGCGCGTTTTGCGCGCGCATGGCATTTCCCGCATCAGCATCAACCCTCAGACGCTCGAGGACAACGTACTTGAGACAATCGGGAGAAAACACACGGCAAAGCAGTTTTTTGAGGCGTTTGAGTTGGCAAGGAGGCTTGGTTTTACCAACATCAACACCGACGTCATCGCCGGACTGATGGGCGATACCCTCGCGGGATTCAAACGCACGCTCGACTCGCTGATGGAAATTTCCCCGGAAAATGTGACGGTGCATACCCTGTCCGTCAAGCGCGCCGCCACCCTCTCGCAGACGGGGGGTTACGCGGCGGTTGCAGAAAATGAGGACGCGGTGCCGCGGATGGTGGATTACGCGCAGGATACTCTGCTTGCAAACGGCTACCACCCTTACTATCTCTACCGGCAGAAAAATATGCTCGATAATCTGGAAAATGTCGGCTACGCCAAGGGCGATACCGACGGGCTGTACAACGTATATATCATGGATGAAACGCATACAATACTCGCGGCGGGCGCAGGCGGCGTGACCAAGATGAAAAACCAGGATAACGGTTATATTGAGCGGATTTTTGATTTCAAATTCCCACTGGATTATAACAAACGTTTCGATGAGATTTTGCAGAGAAAAGAGCAGGTGATCCGCTTTTATGAACAATACCTGTAATAGGAAATTTCACGGGGACTTGTCCGTCAATGTGGGCTCCCTCAACCGCAGGATACGAAGAAACCCTCAAGAGGTCGTGTGCCTGAGCGAGGAAAACTACCGCTTCGGCGTTTCCCGTATCGCCTCCCTGCTGCAAAAAAAGATGGGCCGCTGCTCGGTCGTCCTACTCGCCGGGCCTTCGGCTTCGGGCAAGACGACGACCGCTTACAAGCTGCGCGAGCAGCTGTTGGGCCATGGGATCGGCGCGCATGTCGTGTCCCTCGACGACTTTTATAAAAACCGGGAATTTTATCCGCGGCGGGAGGACGGCTCCATTGACTATGAGAGCGTGTACGCGCTCGATATCGACTGCCTGCACGACTGCTTTCACCGCCTGATCGCCGATCGGCAGGCGGATTTCCCCATCTTTGACTTTGAAACGGTGAGCAGAAAAGAGGAACGCCGCCGCGTTGTGCTCTCGGACAGCGATATCCTGATTGTGGAGGGCATCCACGCACTCAACCCGATCTTGATGCCGCCTGGCGACGCGGGCAGTTTCTTCCGCGTTTACGCGAGCGTGCAAACAAACTATGTGATGGATGGACGGGTGCTCCTCTCCAGAAAGGATATCCGCCTGATGCGGCGCATGGTGCGCGACCTCAAGTTCCGGGCAAGCCCGGTTCAGGCCACCTTTGATATGTGGGACCAGGTGTGCGAAGGGGAGGAACAGTATATCAAGCCCTACCGTACCCTTGCGGATGCGCAGATTGACACGCTGCACCTGTATGAGCCCTGCGTATTCCACCATTATCTGCTGCCACTGTGCGAACAGGAGCTGGATGGGGTTCACCGGCAAAAGCTGCAAAACCTGTGCGCAGCGCTCGAGCTCATCGAGGATATCGACGCCGAGCTGATTCCGGAACACTCCCTGCTCAGGGAATTCATTGGAGTGTAAGGTTTTCCTTAAGATGGTTGAAATACGGGCGGCAACCGGATATAATAAAAACAACGATACGGCCTTTGAGCCGTGGAAAGAGAGGCGTCAGATATGTCAGTGGTAGATGATATTTTGAATACAGCCAAAAGCGTCGCCGATATTACGGCGAAAAAAGCGGGAGAAACCGTCGAGCTTTCCAAGCTCAAGATGGAGAGCATTAAGATAAACGCGCAAATCGACAAAAAATACAACGAAATTGGCAACCTCGTCTACGACGCGTCAAAGAGCGGCGTCAGCCATGAGGACTCCATTCAGGAGTGCATTTCCGAAATTGATGCGCTGGTTGCCAAGATTGGGAAAATCAACGCGCAGATTAACGAGGTCAAACGCACGGTCACCTGCCCCAACTGCCTGTACACCAACCCGGACGACGCGGTTTACTGTGCAAAGTGCGGCGTCAAACTGGATGTCGGTTCCAAAGAGTTTTACGAAGAAGCGGAACGCAAGGAAGCCGCGGAGGCAGTCGACGAAGCGGTGGAAGTCACGGATTCCGATACCCCTGAAAGCAAAGAAACACAGGGCACGGACGAAGAATAAGCAAACTCAGTTTGGCACAGGGGTAAAACAGAGATGTTTTGCCCCTGTTTTTTTTGAATAATTGTAGCTCCGCAGGGGTACGGCCATGCGGAGGGAAAGGATTTGAGACGGATGGAGTACCGGATGTATCAGGAGAGCGCGGAGTATCTCCGTGAGAGAATGGGCATGGTGGGAAGAACTGCGGTCGTGCTGGGAAGCGGATTTCACACGCTGGCGGAGCACTTGCAGGACAGCGAGCAGGCGGCCTGTACGGAGGTTCCCTATGGGGATATTCCGCATTTCCCGGTGTCCACGAATCCCGCCCACGCGGGCAAGCTGCTGTTCAAGCAGGCCGCTGGACGGGAGGTATTGCTCCTGTCGGGCAGGTTCCACTATTATGAGGGGTATTCCCCGGAGCAGGCGGCCTTCTATGTGCGCGTACTGCATCTGCTGGGTGTGGAGAATTTGATTCTCACGAATGCCGCTGGAGGAATCGGGGAACATTTGAAGGTTGGAGACCTCGTTGTGATAAACGACCATATCAAGCTATGTGCCGAAAGCCCCGCCGTGGGAATTTATCACCCTGCGTTCGGAGAACGATTTTTCGATATGACGGACACCTATACCGCCCGCCTGCGCGCGCTCGCAGGAGAATGCGCCGCCCAGATGGGTTATCCTCTGAAAGAGGGTGTCTATGCTTTTATGGCGGGCCCTCAGTATGAGACGCCGGCAGAAATCCGCGCGCTGAAAACTCTCGGTGCAGACTTGGTCGGTATGTCCACCGTGTTTGAGGCTATCGCCCCCCCCCAGTGCCGGGCGCAGCGCCCCCCCCACCCGCGTGCCGCCGCCCGCCAGTGCCGGATGAACCTGCTCGGGCTCTCCTGCGTGACAAACCTTGCGGCAGGACTCGACACGGGAGAGCTCAGCGACGGCGAGGTGGTGCGGACGGCGGAGCAGGTCTCCACGATCGCCTGCGAGCTGCTCACGAGAATCCTTGAAAAGCTTGGGGAATAGAAGCCTGCCGCAAAAAAGGAGGAAGTCATCCATGCTGTTTTCCGATATCACCATCCTCGATGAGGAATTTCAAACGAAAGAGCACCGGTATGTCCTGACGGACGGTGCATTTATCAAAAGTATCTCGGATACTCCGCCGCAGGGCTATGCGGGGGAAGTCTATTCCGGTAGAAAGAAACTGCTGATGAGCGGGCTTTATAACCTGCACACCCACGCGCCGATGACGCTGTTGCGCGGCTATGGGGAGGGGCTTCCCCTGCAGCGGTGGCTTCATGAGCGCATCTTTCCCTTTGAAGCCCGCATGACGGATGAGGACGCCTACTGGGGCGCTCTGCTCGCCTTTGCGGAGATGCTTCGCTGCGGCACGGTGTCGGCAAGCGACATGTATTTCTTCCCGGATGGGGTCGCAAAGGCAGCTGTGGATTCCGGGATCAAGCTCAACCTCGCCGCACCCGGGGACGGCCGGCGGATTCTCACCCATCACGGGACAGCCGAAGGGAGAATCCGTTGCGACGCGTACCTGCACAGCGAGTATACGACGACGGCCGAGGAGGCGCGTACGCAGGCTCAGCTTGCGAAAGAATATGGTCTGGGGTATCAGGTGCATCTCTCTGAAACGCGGGAGGAGCATGAGGCGTGCAGGGCGCGCCATAACGGGCTGACGCCCGCTCGGTATCTTGCGTCTTTGGGCGTGTTCGACGTTCCGGTGACGGCGGCGCACTGTGTCTGGCTCGAAGAGGAGGATATCCGGCTGTTTGCGGAGCGGGGCGCTACCATCGCCCACTGCCCGCAGAGCAATTTGAAGCTCGCAAGCGGCATCGCCCCGATTGCAGAGTACCTGCGCCGGGGGATTGCGGTGGGAATCGGCACGGATGGAGTCTGCAGCAACAACAACCTCGATTTGCTCGAGGAGATGCAGGACGCCTCCCTGCTAATGAAGGGAAGCACCGGCGACCCCGCTTTGGGGGACGCCGTGCAGATCCTGCGCATGGCGACTGCTGCGGGCGCATGCGCCCAGCAAAGGGAGGACTGTGGGAGCCTAACGGAGGGAAACCGCGCAGATTTGGTGGTTGTGGATATGGATACGCCCGCCTTTGTCCCGCGCCTTGACACGGCGAACGCCCTTGTCTATGCGGCAAACTCCCGCGACGTCGTGCTGACCATGGTGGACGGCAGAGTCTTGTACCGGGACGGGGAGTTTCTCACGCTCGATTTGCAGCGCGCGATGGCCCAGTGTCAGGAGCGGTTTGCCCGGATCGTGGCGGAGCTCTGACAAAAACGCATAATTTGTCCGCCTGAGCGAATAAAAATAGTGCTGACACCCCATTTTGATGATAGAAAAGAGACGCGTTGTACAGGTGGGGAGATTCTCTGCACCAGGGTATCCCCGGTGTGAAAAGGCGGTGGAAGTGCATGCCACGAACGAAAAATGGAAAACAGAGCTTTTTGCACGGCGCCCTGATTTTGGCGGCGGCGACCATGATTGTTAAAATCATTGGCGCGGTGTTCAAAATCCCCCTGACCATCCTCATCGGCGGGGAGGGGATGGGGTATTTTACGACCGCGTACGGGCTGTATAACCCGATTGTGGCCCTGGCGGTGGCGGGCCTGCCCGTCGCAGTTTCCAAGGTAGTGGCGCAAAACGCCGCTGCCGGACGCTACCGGGATGTACGGCGCATCTTTTCCCTGTCCAAGCTGTTTTTGACGGTGGCGGGCCTGGCCGGACTTGCGATAATGCTGCTTGGAAGCGGGCTGTTTGTACGCATGTCGGGCAATCCCGGCGCGCTGTGGTCAGTTATCGCAATCTCCCCCGCCCTCTTTTTCAGCTGCGTGATGGCCGCCTACCGCGGCTATTACGAGGGGCTTCGAAACATGTATCCCACTGGCGCGTCCCAGGTACTGGAGGCCTCTGTCAAGCTTGTGCTCGGGCTGGGGTTGAGCTATGCCGCCATGCTCTATGGCAAAGACAGCTACCGCCGTACCGGGATGGTCTTTGGGATGTACGCGCAAAACGAGCAGGAGGCAAACCTCATCATCCTACAGCTAGCGGCTGCGGCGGCTGTGGCCGGCGTGATGCTCTCGACCTGCATTGGCATGCTGTTTCTCATTTTGCGCCATAAAATTGGCGGGGACGGTATCAGTAAAGAAGAACTTCGTCTGGCGCCTCCCCCGCAGGGGAGACGAGTCTTGCTCAGGGAACTGATTGCCATCGCGGTACCTGTCTGCCTCGGGTCGCTGGTGACGAACCTCACCTCGGTCATTGATCTGTTTTCCGTCATGAACCGGCTGGGAGCGGCGATTGCCGCCGCCCCCAAAACCGTGCTTTCCATGTATGAGGGGATGATCCCCTCCGGTGTGGACTTGTCCGGGCTGCCAAACTATCTCTGGGGTTGCTATCAGGGCCTTGCGGTGACAATTTTCAATCTCGTCCCCTCCATCACCGTGACGTTTGGCATCAGCGCCCTTCCCGCCGTGACGACGGCCTGGACGCGCCGCAACAAAAAAGAGACGCAGAAAAATATTGAATCCGTCCTGCGCATCACCGCTTTGGTCGCCTTGCCCGCAGGCCTTGGGCTGACCACGCTTTCCGAGCCGATTTTAAGCCTGCTGTTCGGCACCCGCCCGCAGGAAGTGCTCGTGGCGGCTCCCCTGCTGCGCACCATGGGTATCGCGGTCATCTTCGTGGCAATTGCCTCCCCGGTCTACAGCGTCTTGCAGGCGGTCGGACACGCGGATTTGCCGGTGAAATTCATGCTGGTCGGCGCGGCGCTCAAGCTGGGGGTCAACTTCTTCCTTGTGGCGGTACCGGGAGTCAATATTCAGGGAGCGCCGGTGGGGACAATTTTGTGCTACACCTTCATCGTGCTGGCAAGTATGATCAGTCTCAAACGGCTGACCGGGATTTCCCTGCGGATGGTGAGCGTGTTTGTAAAACCGCTTCTCAGCGGCGGGGGCGGGGGCCCTTTCACCCCG
>UQSL01000032.1 GCA_900543705.1 uncultured Oscillospiraceae bacterium | reverse complement strand
GGCACAGGCGGGGTACTGCTCCCCTGGATTTTTTTTGAGGCCGCACAGGCACATTTCTCGACCGCCATCGGCCTGACCATCCTCTTTTTTGCCATCGGCGCCGTGCGCAACGTCGCGGAGCCGAAAATCGTCGGAAAACAGGTGGGCCTGCACCCGCTCATCACCCTGATAGCGATGTATGTCGGGGGCAAGCTGTTTGGACTTATCGGGATTTTCGGCGTGCCCTTTGTGGTCGTCATTCTCAAAAACCTGCATGACAGCGGAAGGCTCCATCTGTACAAAGAAAAAAGGGACGTCACAGCGAAATGACGTCCTCAATGCCGTATAATTTTCTGACATCGGCAAAGCCCTCAGCAATTTCCTCCTCGGAAAAATCGTGCCGGGCGAGCTCCTTTTCTCCCATGCCGTGCAAGGTGAGATAAAACTGCACGGCACTCGCGAAGTTTTCCTGTGTGCGCTCCTCCTCCAGCGTTTCAAACAACAGGTTTTCCGCCTCGTTGATGTCTCCCTGCCGGACGAGCAATGCAAGCTCGGCGTCGAGCGTGCCGTTTTTCTGCTGGGTGTTCTGGTCGTAGAGAATGATTTCCTCCCCGTCCACTTCTTTCTGTAACACGGTTTTTGCGACAAATCGGATGAGCATGCTGATTTCCCGGAGGATAAAATCGCTGTAATCCCGGCGAATCATGTATCTTCTTCCTCCTCAAGGATAAGCTTGACTCCCGCCGGCTCAGGATAGCAGAGATATGCTCGTTCCCCGGCCTCCATCAGCCCTTTCACGCACATGGCCGCCGAGTGTTCCTCTTCAAAGACCGCGAACACCGCGGTGCCGCTTCCCGTCATCATCGAAAACAGGGCGTTATGGGTGTTGAAATACCGGCAGAAGGAGAAGACGTCGGCATTCTCCGTAACTTGCATGAAGACGTTGCCGCACAGCATCGCCGCCTCGTTCACATTCCCTTTGGAAAGCAGGGTGACTACCTGCTCCACAGGGGGATGGACAAGCTGCTTTGTATCGATTTTTTCAAATGCCTGAGCCGTGCTCATCCCCGTTTTCGGCTTTGCAACCGCAATTGGGAGCTTTGGAAAATCCGGCAGGCAGGTGAGGATTTCCCCAAAGCCCTGTACGCGCATCGTTCCGCCCTGAATACAAAACGGGACGTCCGCGCCAAGCGTTTTCCCAATCTTGCAGAGTTCCTCCATGCCTAAGTGCCAGGAGAACAGTTCGTTTGCCGCGACAAGCACCGCCGCCGCGTCCGCGCTGCCCCCTGCCATTCCGGCCTTGTCCGGGATATTTTTTTTCAGTTTGATGGAGACCCCGGCACACGGCTCCCCCTGATGTTCAAACAGCAGCTTTGCCGCTTTGTACGCAAGATTGCTTTCGTCGCAGGGGAAGGGGACATCCGGGTTGTCGCAGGACAGGGAAATCCCCGGGGAATCTGTTTTTAAAAGCGTCAATTCATCGCACAGACTGACCGACTGCATCACCATGTCCATCTGGTGATACCCATCTGGACGTTTTCCCAGCACGTCGAGCGTCAGGTTAATTTTCGCATAGGCTTTCGCGTGAATCTGTTGCATCTCGTTCCTCCTTACAAATCAAACAGCCGAAAACGCCGGATGTCGATGGCCTTGACCGGGCACATCTCATGGCAGCAGAAACAGCGGATGCATTCGTCGTACTGGATATGCGCTTTCCCCTGCCTTATCTGGATGATGTGCTGCGGACAGCTTTCCGCACATTTCCCGCAGCCGACACAGTTCCCTTTGCGGATGACGGGACGCGGCTTTGCCACTGTACCGACCAAAAAGGCCACCGGTTTGCGCAGTAGGCGCGGCACATTCGAAGAAAAATCCGTTGCCCGCGACTGCGGATGCTGAAAATCTTTTACCGGGACAAACTCCTGCACATCTCCCGCAAGGGCCACCGCGTCAAACCCGCCGCACAGCCCCCTCGCTTTGGAAGCACGGATGGTTTCAATTTCTTCTTCCTCAAAGCCGATGAAACGGGCGAGCACACAGTCGAGCGCATAGGGGTTGCAGGCCCCAAACAGCAGATTCGTCTGCCTCGGCGTGCCGCCGGAGGGGCCGTTCCCTTCCATGGATACAACGGCGTCGACGATGGTGATATCCGGGTGCACGCATTCGCACAAATCCACAAGCATTTCGCAAAAATCCTCTTTTTTGGGAAACCGGCAGTGGAACTCCGGTTTCATCAGGCCGGGCACGCAACCAAACAGGTTTTTCACTCCGCCGGAGAGCATCGTCATTCCATGGGTTTTGAGTTTAGTTATGGAGATAATAAAATCCGCCTGCAAAACGGGCGTAATGATGGGAAAGGAAGAGACGCGGCGATAGTTTTTCACGCGTCTTGTCCCGTTTGTCACATCATAATTCAATTTCGCGTTAACACCCTCGACGGCGCCCATCATGCCGCTCGTCTGATAAATTCCGGTGAGCGCGCCGATATTGTACAGACCACCGGGACTGTCCGCTACCATGATGTCCTTTACCCCGAGTTCATTTAACCTTTGGATGACTGCGCGCACCACGCCCGGATGGGTGGTCGTCGCCTCCTCCGGTCTACGCTTCATCAAGAGATTGGGCTTGAGGAGCACCCGCTTTCCCGCCATTTGTGCAACATCGAAATCCAGCAGCTCAAACTGGCGGCAGACGCTCTCATAGAGTGTCTGCTCGCCATAATCCGGGGTTTTTACCAGTACTACCTTGTCCATGTTGTTACTATGCCTCTATTTCAGTGTTTTTAAAAAAGCCTCAATGCGCCGCAGTGCCTCCTGGATGTGGCTGAGCGAATAGGAGTAGGATACTCGCACATAGCCTTCCCCGCTTTCACCGAATGCGTTACCCGGCACAACGGCCACTTTTTGGCTGTAGAGCAGGCGCTCGCAGAATTCTTCCGAGGTAAGCCCGGTGCTCTTGATGCAGGGGAAAATATAAAACGCGCCGCTCGGCTCAAAGCAGTGCAGGCCGAGGGCGTTAAAGCCTTCGACGATAAGTTTCCTGCGCATGTCATACTCCTCGCGCATCTCCTGTACGTTACTCTCGCATTCTCGCAGGGCCTTGACTGCCGCATACTGGCTGGTTGTTGGTGCGCACATGATGGCATACTGGTGGATTTTGAGCATCTGCACCATAACCTCTTTCGGAGCGCAGACATATCCTAAGCGCCATCCGGTCATCGCAAAGGCCTTGGAAAACCCGCCGACGAGCAGGGTCCGTTCCCACATGCCGTCAATCTCCGCAATCGAAACGTGACGCTCGCCGCCATAGGTCAGCTCCCCGTAAATTTCATCCGAGAGCACTATAATATTCGTATCGCGGAGCACTTCGGCAATCGCCTCCAAATCCTTCCGGCGCATGACTGCGCCCGTCGGGTTGTTTGGAAACGGCAGGATGAGCAGTTTGGTCTTGTCCGTAATCTTTTCTTTGAGCGCCTGCGGAGTTAAGCGGAATTTGTCCTCTTCTCTGGTCTCAATAGGCACGGGTACTCCGCCGGAGAGCACGGTAATCGGGTTGTAGCAAACAAAACACGGCTCAGGGATGAGTACCTCGTCGCCCTCCTCTACAAAGGCACGGATGGCGATGTCAATTGCCTCCGAGCCGCCGACTGTCACCGTAATCTCACTTTTGCGGTCATATTCCAGAGAAAAACGCCGGCTCAAATAATTTCCGATTTCATCCTTCAATTCCTGCAGGCCGGCGTTTGCCGTGTACCAGGTCTTGGAGGCTTCGAGAGATTTAATGCCCGCGTGCCTGACAATCCAGGGGGTTTTAAAGTCCGGCTCGCCGACGCCGAGCGAGATGACGTTGTCCATCTCGTTCGCAATGTCAAAAAATCGGCGGATGCCGGACGGCTTGACCTCTGTGATGCGCTTGGACAGCAGTTTGGAATAATCAATCACAGGAAGGTATACCTCCTTTCATCTTTCTCCTGATCCGCAAATGAGATATTGTCATACTTATAGCGCTTAAGGATAAAGTGGGTTGCCGTGGAAAGTACCGAATCCACGACTGCCAGTTTGTAAGCGACGAACATCGCGACGTCCTGGAAGGTTCTCCCAACGACATTGACCGCAAGGTCAAAACCGCCGGACATCAAAAAGACGCTTTTTACCTCGGAAAACTCTGCGATTTTCGCGGCAATCTCCTCAAAGCCACGATCCGCTTTCGGGGAGACCTTCAGTTCAATGAGCGCCTCGACATAGTGGTGGTCCGCCTGCTCCCAGTCGATAACCGCCTTGTACCCCTTAATAATGCCCGCTTTTTCGTACTCTCCGATTTCCGCTGCGACCTCTTCCTCGGTCTTGTCGAGCATGACCGAGAGCTGTCTGTGGGTGAGGTGCGCGTCGCGTTCGAGCAATTGCAAAAGCTGTTTCATAAGTAGTCCCCCTGATTCTAGTCTTCCGTCAACCGGATAAGCTGCGGTTTGTGTTTTTTGTAATATACTGTATAGCGGAAACCTGCCTGCCAGAGCATCTCATAAGCCTGCTGAAAATCCTTTGCCAAATCCTCCCGGCGGTGTGCGTCCGAGCCGATGGTCACATACTCCCCGCCGAGCTCATAAAACCATTTGAGGTAACGTTCTCCCGGTATCGTGTCGCCAAGCTCCTGTCTGAGTCCGGAGGTATTGATCTCGAGTGCCTTGTGATGTTCCACGAGGTTTTTGAGAATCTGTTCGATCTGGCTCTCAAACGGGGTTAAATCGAACTGCCTGCCCGTGGAGCGGGTGTAGTAGCGCAGAGGGTAGGTCAGGTGCGCCAGACTGTCGAAGTGCTCCCATTTGGAGGTTTCGACCAGTTCGTTGAAATACGCTTCAAATACCGGATTCGCGTCCTCTTTGTTGTAGTCAATTAGATGAAACGGCGGAATCCCCTCCACCTGATGGACCGAGGCGAGATGGAAATCCCGCTCAAACATGGTGGCAATGCGGTTTGCACGTTTCAGGTTTTGCATCGGCTGCCCGATTTCGATGCCGGAGAGTACATCCAAGCGCCCAAAAAAGACGTTTTTCTCTTTCAGGCAGTCAAAGTAGGCGTCGCGCACCGATTGGTTCCAGCGGTCGTTTTCAGGCAAATCGCATTCGTAGTGGTCGGTGATGGCAATGCCGTCAAGCCCGATTTCGCACGCACCTACGCACAGATAGGTCGCAGAATGCTGTGCATCCGGAGAATTATCCGAGTGCGCATGGCTGTCATAGCGTTTGACCGGATGAATCATGAGTTAAGTTCCCCCTTCTGGCTGCGGAAATTACCCCCGCGTGTCTGTTTTTTCTTTTTTATGGAAAGTATAACAGAAATTGGTATCTGGAATATGATAAGACTGTAAAATATGGTATACTAGAAAAGCGGACGCATGCGGACTGAAAGATAGAAGTATTATAGGTGATTATAGCATATTTTTATCGTGATTCCTATACGCGTTCGCTTTAATCCCTGTAATCTTAGTGAAAATTTGTGTACCCACTTTTGGCAAACTATGATATGATAGCAGTATACTTTTACAGTTTACCGCATTACATTCTGATAATATGGCTTAAAACATCTGATGTAAAAACTGGAGGGATATCCAATGAAATCTATTGTCAGACTGGCCGGCATCTCGAACAAGATTGTTACGGCAAACCCAAACCTCTGCTGCGAGGAGGTGCTAAACGCCATCACCGCGGTCAAGCCGGAGGAGCCGGACCTCGTGGTCTTCCCGCGTCTTGCTTTATCCGGCAGCAGCTGCGGTTCCCTGTTCGGGCTCGAGCTGATTGCCAAAAATGCAAAAGAGGCCCTCTCCCATATTATGGAGCATACGGCGAACACTCATGCAGTGTATGTCATCGGGATGCCATTCCTAGCAGGAGGCGCGCTCACCGAGGTCTCGGCTGTGCTCCACCGCGGGATGCTGGTGGGCTACGTTTCGTGCGAGGGCGCTTTTCTCAGTGAGGACGGTGCCCTGGCAGATACCGATATTCTCCCGGATACCACCGTCTTTTCCTGTGGCGCCCTGCGCTTTTGCATCGTTGCCGGCAAGGCGGATGACCTCCCCACAAGGCTTGGCGGGATTTCCCGGCTTGGCTGTGATTTAATCGTCGTCCCCTCCTGCGATCCCGCGAGCGCCGGCTCGGTACGCATGACAAGGGATATCGCAAAATCCGTCAGCGCCTCTGCCGGATGCGCGGTACTCGTGGTAAACGGTGGCATCAGCGAAGGCAGCGCCCCCCATGTCTATCAGGGCTTTGTCTGCCTGTGTGAGGATGGGGAGGAAGTCCTGTTTACCAGCTCCGCCTTTGAAAGCATACACGGTGTCTACGATTTGGACGCGGATATCATTCACGCCAATCGTTCCCGCAGCGGCGCGCTGTATGGCGGTGCCTCTCGCGTGACCCCGGCTTTTTTCTCCTTTCCAGGCAAAGAGGAACGCAGGGAGCTCAAACGGGAAATTAGACAAAATCCCTTCCTTCCAAAAGAACCGGAAAAGCTTACCGATTACTGCGAGGAATTGTTCTCCTTACAGTCGGATTCCCTCGCACTGCGTATGAAGCATATCGGCTGCCGTCAGCTCGTTTTGGGCATCTCGGGCGGGCTCGACTCCACGCTTGCCCTGTTGGTCAGCGCGGACGCCTGTGACAAACTCGGTATTCCCCATGAGAATATTACAGCGGTCACCATGCCGGGATTTGGCACGACCGACCGCACCTATTTCAACGCACTGCACCTGATTGAAGAGCTTGGTTGCGTCAGCCGCGATATCTCGATTCGTGCAGCAGTCACCCAGCACTTTGAGGATATCTCCCATGATCCGGCTAACAAGGACACCACTTATGAAAACGCGCAGGCCAGGGAACGTGCGCAGATTCTGCTCGATATTGCAAACCAGATCGGCGGCCTCGTCGTCGGTACGGGTGACTTGTCCGAGGAGGCACTTGGCTTTTGTACTTTCTCCGGTGATCACATTGCAAACTTCAACGTCAACACGGATATTCCGAAAACCCTCATCCGCATCATCGTCGGCAAAGTCGCCGAAAAGAAGGTATTTGCAAGTGTGCGCGATATCCTGCTCGATATCCTCGATACCCCGGTCAGCCCGGAATTGCTTCCCCCGGATGAGAGCGGAAGAATCCAGCAGAAAACCGAGGATATCCTCGGCTCCTACGAGCTGCACGATTTCTTCACTTACTATTTTGTCCGTTACCGTCTTGCCCCCTCTAAGGTGTATGATTACGCTCGCCTCGCCTTTGGAGATACCATAAAACCGGAATATATCCGCGAAAAGCTCACGCTTTTCCTCAAACGGTTTATCCAGCACCAATTCAAGCGCAGCTGCTCACCGGACAGCGCGGCTATCGGTCCGGTTTCCCTGACCGCAGGCGGCTTTACATTCCCGTCGGATTTGTCTCCGGCCATGCTCCTCAAAGAGCTCAATGACCACATTGACAGTAATTCTTAAGTCCTCTTATAATTCATTAGAGAAAAGGAGAATTCCCACATGAAAGCAGTCATTACCGTTATCGGAAAAGACATGGTCGGTATCCTGGCAAAGGTAAGCGGCGTCTGTACGGACAAAAGCGCTAACGTCATCGAAGTCACCCAATCCATCCTGGGGGACTTGTTTGCCATGATTATGGTGGTTGATATCACTAAGATGACCTGCAGCCTGCCCGAACTGTCCGACAAGATGAACGCACTGGGAGAATCCCTTGGGCTTTCCATCCACGTTATGCATGAGGATATCTTTCATTCGATGCACCGAATCTGACGCACGGAGGAGCCTAATTTATGTTAAACAAAAACGAAATTTTAGAGACGATTCAGATGATTGAGGAGGAACACCTTGACATCCGGACAATTACCATGGGAATTTCGCTGCTCGACTGCTGTGATCCCGATATCGACAAAGCCTGTGAAAAGGTCTACCGCAAAATCACAACCAAGGCGAAAGATTTGGTCAAGACCGGAGAGGATATCGAAAAGGAATACGGCATTCCCATCATCAACAAGCGAATATCCGTCACCCCGATTGCGATGATCCTTGCGGCCTGTGAAAGCAAGGATGCTGTCCGCTTTGCTAAAACTCTCGACCACGCAGCGTCGGCAGTGGGCGTCAATTTTATCGGTGGCTACAGTGCGCTTGTGCAAAAGGGCTTTGCCGCAGGCGACAACGAGCTGATTGCATCCATCCCGCAGGCGCTCGCTGAGACAGAGCGTGTCTGTGCTTCCGTCAACATCGGCTCGACCAAAACCGGTATCAACATGGATGCGGTGCGCATCATGGGGCAGACGGTCAAGAAAACCGCTGAGCTGACAGCAGACCGCAACTGCATTGGCAGTGCAAAGCTCGTCGTTTTCTGCAACGCACCGGAGGATAATCCCTTTATGGCAGGCGCATTCCATGGCCCGGGCGAACCGGATTGCATTATGAATGTGGGCGTCTCCGGCCCGGGCGTGGTCCGCGCGGCTGTCGCAAAGGCGAAGGAATGTTCCATCTCGGAAATCGCGGAGATCATTAAGCGCACCGCATTTAAAATCACCCGGATGGGACAGCTGGTCGGAACCGAAGCTTCCAAGAGGCTCGGCGTACCGTTTGGCATCGTCGACCTCTCGCTTGCACCGACCCCGGCAATCGGGGATTCGGTTGCCCATATCCTGGAAGAGATGGGGCTTGAGACGTGCGGCGCACACGGCACAACTGCTGCGCTTGCCCTTCTCAATGATGCGGTAAAAAAGGGTGGCGTCATGGCCTCCTCCCGCGTCGGCGGGCTTTCCGGCGCGTTTATCCCGGTCAGTGAGGATGCCGGTATGATTGCGGCAGCGGAAAGCGGCGCCCTTCACATTGAAAAGCTCGAGGCGATGACCGCAGTCTGCTCTGTCGGACTGGATATGATTATCGTCCCCGGCGATGTCACCCCGGAAATTATCTCCGGTATCATTGCGGACGAAGCCGCCATCGGCATGGTCAACTCCAAGACAACAGCGGTGCGCCTGATTCCGGCTATCGACAAGCAGGTCGGAGACAAGCTCGAATTCGGCGGATTGCTTGGCTATGGGCCGGTTATGCCGGTCAACATGGCGTCCCCCGCACCGTTTATCTTCCGCGGTGGTACGATTCCTGCTCCACTCCAGAGCCTGAAAAATTAAATATTTACCTGGAACCCCGTCGGAGATATTGCTTCGGCGGGGGGTTCTGTGCAGGGCTTTCCCCTTTCCTGCCAGGATATTGTGCTTCCCGCAAAAGAAGTATGGCAAAGCTTCGCTTTGGGGGTATTGCAGGGTTCCGTTCTCGCCAACTGTGCCTGATTTGTACAGGGCTGACGTCCTACTCGGTGGGATCTCAAGCCACGCTTCGGTCATTTATGCCCTTGCATGGTGTCCCCCTGGGCTGCCACTTCGTGGCCCACACGCCGGATTCACTTTTTTGTGTTTGCCATCAAGTGAAGCGGAAAAAAGCGAAGGGGAACCAAATCCGGAAACGGCCAGATGGTTCCCCTTTACATTCCTCTCCTGCTCCCTACCCATACCATCAGTGACCAGTCGGCTTTGTGCCCGTCCTCATGGCCTTGGTTTCCTCTGGATAGCTTAATCGTCGCCAAGTCGTTCGCGCAATTCCGTCCGCCCAAATGGAAGAGGTCAAGGGGAAACCGACATCTCTGTCAGGCAGGCTCTATTTGAGATTTGCGTACGATCCTATTATATCAATCTTGCATACGCCGGTAAGCTGTATCTCCCATAATACATACAGCAAGGGGGCTTCCTTCATCGAAACAGGGAGAGCTTTTCTCTGTCTGCAAATCCCTATTTTTCACTGAATTTTTCCGATTTACAGGTTTCCTGGTACCAAAAAGAGGCCGGAGAGGTATTAAAACTCTCCGGCCTCTTTTTTTTTCAGGTAATCTGTCTGGGCCATTACATAAACCCGTGAATCTTTCACCTTGTTTTTGTGTACAATCTTTTTATCGGATTCAAAGTGCATTCCCGCTTTTTCCATAACCCGGCCGGACGCCGGATTCTCCCAGAGATACTCCGCGCTGACCCGTTCCAGATGCAAAACGGAAAAACCGTAGTCGAGCACTGCCTTCAATGCCTCAGTCGCAAAGCCCTGTCCCCAGCAGTCGCGGGCGATACAGTAGCCGATGTCCGCCGTGCGCCCTATCTGACTAACGTCGTGAAAATCAATCGAGCCAATGATGCGCTCCGTACCTTTGAGCACAATCGCCCAGTTGTAAAATTCCCCGCGCCGGTACATCTGTTCCCATGCGTGGATGACCCGTTTTGTCACCTGCACATTTTTGTGGGGTTCCCAGTTGACGGTGCTTGCGACGACCTCATCGCTCATCCAGCTGTCAAAGACCTGCTGCGCATCCCGGTATGTAAACTTTCTCAGTACTAAGCGCGGCGTTTCAATTACTTTATGCCGCTCATAAAAAGCCATCATGAAAAGTTTCCCCGCCTTCTCTCGTACTCCTGAAGCCACCACTGCCAATTGACTTATCCCCCACATAAGCGCCACCAGCATCCCCTCATCATTTTGCTGTAAAAGCCATCCAGCCCGCCGGTTATTGCAGAGTTCCATTTCCTCCCGAAAATTATACTATCTTTTTTCCGGGAAATATGCTATCATCATAGGGTCCAAAAACTTCATAATACGGCATGGCACGGATATTTTCTTTTTCTCCTATTTTATCACACTGTCAAAAAAAGGACAACGAGAAAACGCCATGTCTCCTATTTTATGCCTATTTCCTTCATTTTATGAATTAAGAAAGGACGGGACTAATTCATCCCATGACTGAGATAAAATCACCGAAGCTGTCACAGAAACTGCTAAGCCAGCTCACTTCCCTTTTGGAAGGGGAATGTAACTGTATTGCAAACCTTGCCAATGCAAGCGCTCTGTTGTACGAACGGCTTTCTGACATCAACTGGGCCGGTTTTTATCTGCTGCACGGACAGGAACTGGTTCTCGGGCCCTTTCAGGGAAAGATTGCCTGTGTGCACATCCCACTGGGAAAAGGTGTCTGCGGTACTGCAGCGGCAGAGAATAAAGCCTTGATTGTGGAAAACGTACACGAGTTTCCCGGGCACATCGCATGCGACAGCGCCTCCAATTCGGAAATCGTCATTCCTTTGCATGCGAATGGACAGGTCGTCGGCGTGCTTGATATCGATAGCCCTTTGCTCGGCCGTTTTTCCAAGTCAGATAGAGAAGTCCTGGAACAGGCGGCAAGAATTATCGAATCCTCTTGCGATTTATCCAGGCTGAAAACACAGTAAGAAAAAGAAAGTTGGGTTTTAAAAGTGCTGAAAAAATATCTCTGGGTCTTTTTTATCTCGATGCTTCCCATTGTGGAGCTGCGCGGCGCGATCCCGGTCGGTGCGGCGATGGGTCTTCCCTTTTTGGCAAACTACCTGGTCTGCGTACTGGGAAATATGCTGCCTGTCCCCTTCTTAATCCCCTTCTCGCTGCAAATCATCAACTGGTGCACAAAACTGCCGAAAATCGGAAAGTTTTTTCAACGCATCATCTATAAGGCATATGAAAAATCCAAGACATTCGGTACTGCGGAATTCTGGGCCCTGTATGCGTTTGTCGCTATCCCTCTCCCCGGAACGGGTGCATGGACCGGTTGTGTTATCGCCGCTATTCTACGCATGGACATGAAAAAAGCAATGCTTGCCATCTTTCTTGGCGTTCTTACAAGCGGCCTGATCATGGGTTTTGTCTCCTTTGGTCTGTTTGACATTATTTTCGGACTCTTCCGGTAATTTTATCTCAACGCAATATCATTCTAACACTTTGTCCGGCGGCCAATAACGATCCAGCCAGTTTTTTATGGCGGTAAATGTTCCGTCTTCTTTCATGTCGTTTTCTTTTACTACGGCTGTGGAGCGGCAACAGCAATCAACACTTTGTTTGTTCCCGTTTCGATTCCCGCGCCAATCGTATCTTTCAGCTTACGGGCAGGCATAAACACCGCGTTTCCTGCAAGGTTGCGGATATGCGTGCGTAGATTTTCCAGCATCGCCATATAGCGCCATGCATTCCACTTATCCGCCCAGCTTGCGGGGAGCTTATAGGTGTAATCTTACGAAAATTATGCCAACAAAAGGGTGTAGAAATCATAGAAGCAAATGCGTGTCCGGATCATATCCATATGCTTATCAGTATTCCGCCAAAGTATAGCGTATCGCAGATCATGGGGTATCTAAAGGGAAAAAGCAGCCTTATGATATTCGACCGACACGCCATCTCAAGTACAAGTATGGAAATGTCCGCTCGAATTTCTCGATAGATTTCCATTCTTCGATACTTAGGTGCAAATACTACATGGTATTGACACCGCCAACTGGTATGTTCTAAACTACTGATATCTGGATTTTTCATGAATTAGTCTCCTTGTTTTTGTGAATTTGGTCGGCAAACCTTTCATTCACTCTAACTTGGAGACTTTTTCTTGTCTACTCCGCCCCTCGCTATAAGCTCTTTTTGTCCCCCCGGCATAGCCGGGGTTGCCTTTGTCAAGACAAAACAAAAACTCCGTGGCCAGATAAGTCAGTCCACGGAGTTTTCACTTTGGAGCGGATAGCGGGAATCGAACCCGTAACCTCAGCTTGGGAAGCTAATATTTTACCATTAAACTATATCCGCATATCTGTTTTATTATTATAAAAGGTTCCTCCAAAAAATGCAAGAGATTTTTTTAAAATCTTTTTTCCTCTTGATTCAACTTCTTTACATGTTTTTCTCCAGGAAGGCCATACTGAATATGAGGTGATAACATGCAAAACCACAATTCCGGAGAAATCCCACTTGGTCTCGGCATGGCGCTTGCCCAAAACCCACAGGCCATGAAAGCTTATGCCGATATGAACAAAACCGCTCAGCAGGAAATATTAGCCAGGGCTCATCAGGTTTCCTCCAAACGGGAGATGCAGCGGCTCGTCGCAGAACTCGCCCAAGGCAAGGAATAAGCATAGCGTGGTATCTCTGCGCATAGAATAAGAACATACCATATTTCTGTTATGCCGGAGGGATACCAATGCCCATAATTTACCTAAGCCCATCCACTCAGGAGTGGAACCCCTATGTCAACGGCGGCAATGAGGAATACTATATGAACCTCATTGCAGATGCAATGGAGCCCTATTTGCGTGCCAATGGGATCGAATTTACGCGCAATACACCGGATATGACCGCTGCATCCTCTATCCGTGCCTCCAATGCAGGTAACTATGACCTGCATCTTGCGCTACATTCCAATGCAGCGCCTGCTGGCCGGGAAGGCCAAGTGCGCGGAAGCGAGGTTTACTATGCAGCGGTCAGTCGCAACGGGAAACGCGCGGCCAATATCATTGCAAACAATTTAAAGCTGATTTACCCGGATCCGAGCAAAGTCCGCGCACTGACAACCACCAATCTCGGGGAAGTCACCAAGACGAGGGCACCCGCCGTTCTCATTGAATTTGCATACCATGATAATTTGGAGGATGCACAGTGGATTCAAAACAATATCCAGGAAATCGCTCAAAATGTTGTTTTGTCCCTGACTGAGTATTTTGGAATCCCATTTGTCACCGAATCTCCTATTCGGTATGGAAAAGTGCAGGTTTCTCCCGAAAGCTATCTGAACATACGCTCCCGCCCGGCGCTGGATGCAACCGTTCTGCGGCGCGCTTATAATGGTGAAACCGTAGCCATTGTTGGAGAGGTCGACGGCTGGTATGTGGTCGAGAGCGATGACGTCGTCGGATATGCCTACAGTGATTACATTGTAATGGCGTAAATTAAAACGTACACCCTGCATCTGGCACATGCGGGGTGTATATTTTATCAGTGTAATCACCGTACCGGTAAAACGGAGATACCAGAAAACCGCTATTTTCTCTGACCAGGGCTTTTTGAAATTTTAGTACAGTATGTTGACACTGCCGATTTCCATGCCGTATTTTTGGTAGAACCGACAGGCTTCCCGGCTTAGTTTCATCAGCATGGCCAGGCACTCCCCGAAAGCAGATACTCCCGCCCATGACATTATCTCGGGCGGGAGTATTTCATTCTTCCTCTGCGATAATTTTGTTTGGTGCGTGCGCCCGTAACGGGCAAAACTGCGCCGCACTGCATCCCATCATCGAGTGATAGGCACAGCTCTCTCCGTCCGCCACAAAGGTTTTGCCGTCCTTTGAGGTGTAGTGAACATCGATGCTGTATTCCATCTGCATGGACGGGCAAAATCCGTCATAGGAAACCCATTTTTCCATTTTTCTCACCCTTGTTTGTAATTCTTGCAGTATCTATTTAAAGTTCAGGCTGCTTGCTTGCAGTCAAAAAACAGATGCTCCGTTTTTATTATAACATCTTGTGCATTCCCACACAACTCGAACAGGACCAGATGCAAAGGATTTCGTTAAAAATTGTCTGTTATTTGTTGTCCAAATGAAAATATAATATTAAATCGCACATATTTTCCACTTTATTTTAAAAAAAAATATAATTTTAGCATGATATTTTTTCCTATCTATGCTATAATATAAAAAAGCTGATAGAAAGAATGGCATACGACATATACTTTATGGTATGCCCGTCCTTTTGGACGGCCAATTTTATTTCAGCCACCTGAACCGATGGGAGGAAAAAATATGTTTGAACTCAATAAAAAAAGAACCAGCGATGATGTGGATCTCCTGTTTTCCGACTGGTATGATGATATGACCTTGCTTGCACTGGAAGAGGGAAAAACAGACGCACATATTTATGTTGATAACCTGGATTTCGCCCATGTGGCAATTATCCTGCGTGGTTTTCGGATGAGGCTTGCCGGCGACCCGCTGGAACCATACTGTGTCGCCGCAGTCAAGGACTTTTTTGACAATGTTCTGGTTGGAAATACCGACCCGAATATGCCGAACTATCTGATTATCTACTATCAGGAGCCGGAATGGCAGGACGTCCTGCTCGACATTCTCTCCAAGCAGAATTCTAAATACTTTGCGCGTACTTATTACAGGCTTAACATGCTTGATCATATTCCGGACGTTTCTCTTCCGGAGGGACATCGTTATGTAAACATCCAGGAAGTTTACAACACCATGCAGGACTATAAGAATTATGACATTGTCGTCAAGGAAATGCAATCAGAAATTTCGACTCCGGAGAAATTCCTGAAATACTGCTTCGGCATCTGCTCGGTCAAAGACCACACGATTACCGGCTGGACGATGGCGGAATATGTAAACCTCTCCGGCTGTGAAGTCGGCTTCGGCGTTGCAGAGGATTACCGTGAACAGGGTATCGCGGCCGCACTGGTATCGGAATTCATGCGCATGGCCAGAGACCGCGGACTACAGTATGTCGGCTGGAGCAGCTATAAGCACAACACCTTTGGAGCTGAGGTGGTACAGGCCGCGGGAATGAAGCATACCAAGGATTACCCCTGTATCTACGTCGATCTCTAATATCTACAGCAAAGCTTTAGCCCCCATTGTTTCAGGCAATGGGGGCTATTTTTATACTCCTTTCCTCATAACTGCTTTTATAAAGGCGTTGACCTGCCGTTTATTGAATCTATGTTCCGTACTGCACTGTAGAATTACTTTGTGGTATTCTTCCATAGTTATATTAGTGTTGCCAACCGCGGAGTCTTTCCCTTCAGGAAGAGCGCCTTACAGGTCAGCGAAGAAATTCACTACACCAAATAGGTTTTCAGACCAGGTAAGCCCTCGTTTCATCGTGCAGAAAACTGTTCAAAAAACATATTTTCTTTTTTTAAGATATATCTTGAATCATTTACCTTTTTGCTGTATAATATCTTTTACTCTAAAAGGAAGCAGGTGTGAATCCCGCACGAGCCCGTCGCCGTGAGGTGCGTTAAGGTTGTTCTTCTACTTGATGCCGCAAAAAAAGAACAAGCCATTGGGGTCAATCTCCGAGAAGGCGAAGAACAATGCACTGAGTCGAAATATTTTTAGAGCAAAAACCTCTGCTATAAACTGCGAGTGCTGGTAAAGAGGAAATTTATTCTTTAGGAGAAATGCAGACCATGCAAATGAAACGATTCAAAAAATCGTTGTCGTCCATCGTTTGTATCGTGCTTATTGCGGCTATGGCACTTCTTGCAACTGGATGTAACGGCAACAAAGTCACTTCGGACAGTTCTACTCCCAACACCACCGTTTCTCAAACCGAAGGTAACGTATTGGGTGAAGGTGCGACCAAATTCACCTTTACTGTAACTGACGCAGAAGGTAAGGAAACATCCTATCAAATCAATACCGACAAGAAAACAGTCGGCGATGCTTTGATGGAACTTAAACTCATCGAAGGAGAGGAAAGTGAATATGGTCTTTATGTTAAGACTGTAAACGGGATTACCGTTGATTACGATAAAGACAAAATGTACTGGGCGTTTTATGTTGACGATAAGTATGCTGAAAAAGGCGTTGACTCTACCGATATTATAGAAGGCGCCACCTATTCCTTCAAAATAGAGCATTGAAGCTTACAGTGAAAGAAACCGTAATGTTCGGAATGCTCGGGGCATTGATGTATGCTTCCAAAACCATTATGGAGATACTGCCCAATGTTCATCTGCTCGGCGTTTTCGTTATTGCATTAACGGTTGTATACCGAAAAAAAGCACTGTATCCTATCTACACCTATGTTTTCATAAACGGTTTTGTGGCAGGCTTTGCAACTTGGTGGTTACCATATCTTTATTTATGGACTTTGCTTTGGGGTGCAACAATGCTCTTGCCGAAGAAACTTCCCAAAAAGATAAAGCCGATTCTTTATATGGTTTTATGTGCGTTACATGGATTTCTATTCGGAACACTTTATGCCCCTGCTCAAGCTCTTTTATTCGGGTTGGATTTCCAAGATATGGTTGCTTGGATAATAGCCGGCCTTCCATGGGACTTTATTCACGGGGTAAGCAATTTCTTTTGCGGCATACTTATTGGTCCAATTATTACACTATTACAAAACTCTGAAAGACTAATAAAATCCAACTAAAAGGCAGCTATCTTTCTTTCGGGAAGATGGCTGCCTTTTTTATCGGTCGCCGCAGGCAGGCCATAAGAATAGAGGTGATAACTGCAAAGCAGTTATTATTCCATAAATATTGCCGGTTACAAATTTCCAGGCAGGCAGTCTGAATGCGGCCGGCAGTTATCTGCAACAGCTTCCAGGTATTCTTTTACAATCCTCTGAGCATTGAATTCCGTTTTCTCTTCCCCGCGCAGATACATCACTTTACATGGCATCGAAGAGGCCCATTCCAGATGCATTTTCAGACAAGGAGAACCGTCTGATTCATAACGGGCCGCACTGTCCAAAAAGCGCATGTGATTTTCATACATGTCTCCGCCCTCAAGAATTCGTTCCCCGAACATTTCGAATTCCCGCCGGTGGATTCTTATTTTTCTAATCTCCACATCTGCATTGAGATGGACCGCCAAATCAAAAAAAGGGTCAAATGAAGTATGAAAACTGTCCATGGAACCTGCCATTACAAAATGTGCCTGTGTGGAGATGGCATGCATCAACCTCCCTATTTTTTCATCTCTGGAATACATCACGGTAAACGGAACGGCCGTGTCTTTTTTCCAGATATAGTCGTCAATATCATAGTAGGGATAGTCAAGCCTCTGTGCAACCGCCTTGCCAAGCGTTGTTTTCCCACTGCCGGCCGGCCCAAAAATAATAATCCCTCTCATCCTCTGCATCCTCCGTTCCTCCT
This sequence comes from uncultured Oscillospiraceae bacterium, assembly GCA_900543705.1. GTDB lineage: Bacteria > Bacillota > Clostridia > Oscillospirales > Ruminococcaceae > Pseudoruminococcus_B. Next base: position 1,964 of record UQSL01000032.1, on the reverse strand, counting down.
ATCATGAATAGAAAACAGGATAACCCCTGTGAAAAGGCAATCTGCCTTTCGCAGGGGTTTTTCCATTTTTTATTATCTTGTAAACTTGTTGAGTGCAAACATAATCAAGATGATAACGGCTGCAACAAGGAAGATGCCGAGCATTCCCCAGCCCATGATGGGAAGAGAATTCAAAAATGCGCTGAAATCAATTTTCATAGTAGTTCTCCTCCTCTTATCTGGCTACCAAGCTCAAAATCAGGCCGCCGGCGATGACAGAGGCAATCTGTCCGGATACGTTCGCGCCGACTGCATGCATGAGCAGGAAGTTCTGCGGGTCCTCTTTAAGCCCCATCTTATGGATAACACGAGCCGACATCGGGAATGCGGAAATACCCGCCGCACCAACCATTGGATTGATTTTCTTTTTGCTGAACAGGTTGAGGAATTTTGCAAAAAACACACCGCCAACCGTATCGAAAATGAACGCAATCAGGCCGAGCCCCATAATCAACAGGGTTTCCGGCGTCAGGAAATACTCCGCCTGCATTTTCGTCGCAATAGTGATCCCGAGAAGGAGGGTGATCAAGTTTGCCAGTGCGTTTTGCGCTGTCTCCGACAGGGAGTTGAGCACGCCGCACTCTCTTATCAGGTTACCGAACATCAAAAAGCCTATCAGGGAAACAGAACGCGGAGCGACAATGCCTGCAACCACCGTGATAAGAACCGGGAAAAGGATTCTCGTCATCTTGGAGACGTTCCTCTGCTCGTAAGGCATTCGGATCAGACGCTCTTTCTTAGTCGTAATCAGACGGATGACCGCCGGCTGTACGATCGGCACAAGCGCCATATAGGAATACGCTGCTACAATGATGGCTCCGATATACTTGGAATTGAAGTAGTTTGCGACAAAAATAGAGGTCGGTCCGTCCGCCGCACCGATGATACCGATGGAAGCCGCATCTTTCAGGTCAAATCCAAACAGGGATGCAAGGCTGATGGTAAAGAAAATACCAAATTGCGCTGCCGCACCGAACAAAATCATCTTTGGATTGGACAGTAATGGGCCGAAGTCAATCATCGCACCGATACCGATAAAGAGCAGCAGCGGGAACAGTTCGTTTGCGATACCGCTGTTAAACAGGATATCGATGACACCTTCCTCTGTTCCGGTGTCATAAATCTGTGTGACGGCGCCCGAAAGCGGCAGGTTGACAAGAATCGCACCAAAGCCCATCGGCAGCAACAAGGTCGGTTCCATTTCTTTCTTGATTGCAAGATAGATAAGGATGCCGCCGATCACCCACATGACGACTTGTTGCCATGTGATGTTGAGCACATTTGAAAATAAGTCTCCCATAAATCCCATCCTTCAGTTTAGTTTTTATCAATCAATCCCGCATCCAGTCTGTTAATAGTATGGACGCCGGACTCATTTTTCAATCTGAATGGCTGTTGACAGCGGTACATTCCACAAAAAAAGACTTTTATGACAGGGTGCACATGGCAACTGTCATAAAAGTCTCGCTTTTTAAAGTATGGACAGATTTTGTTCAAAATCGGTATGGTGCGCCATACTACGGGAAAAAACCGCAAGCTACTCCCTTTTATGGAAAAGTGAAAATTCTTTCTTAATATATCAAATTATATCGGTTTCACTCAGGCTTGTCAAGAAAATTGTTGCGAAGGCACACCATTTTCTCAGGCCATTTCTTACAGGAGTCCAAACACCAGGAATGTCCTCCTTCTCTCCGACCTCACTGGGAAAAAACGGTAAAGCTAATCCTGAGAGCTTTGCGGCATTCCTCCAGATAGTCAAACGCGCCGTTTTCTGCCCAATTCGCCGATCTTTCAGAACCCGAACGGTGGCATTAACATACATTCAGCGTACGTTTCCAAATAATATCAGAAAAAATGTCATCCCCGAACTATATGAAGTGACCCCAAAAAGTTAGACAATATTTCAAAGTAAAAATTGTTCAAGC
>UQSL01000031.1 GCA_900543705.1 uncultured Oscillospiraceae bacterium | reverse complement strand
ATATTCTACGACGGGGGTACTTTTTTATTTGTCCGCTTATCAGGGTTCGGTCCATTTCAGCAGGTATCAGGTGGCAAAGCATTACAAGGAGGCCCCATAAGCCTGGTCGTGAACACGAACGTATCATATCCTGCAACCTTTCCCTCTCACGAATTCCAATCTGTCACCGCAGCTTACAACCGCTGTTATTTGTGAGTACAAAAACAAAGGGGCGTGTTATGTCGAATTATAACATGTTTTATCGTTCGATTGCCCTTTTACAATTCTAAAATTATTGGCTGTCCATAAGAAAATCAAAAAATCCCTGAAAAGCGAATTGCTTTCCAGGGATTTTCAATGATTCGTTACTTTATGTACGGGAAACCGGTTCAAAAGTCACAGCATCCAGTTTCTCCGCCACATCCTGTGAAATTTCAGCAAACACCTGATGGAACCGGCAGGGGCCGTCGCTGTGATCGTTGGTGCATTCAAACCCGGGTTTCAAACACCGGCTGAGCGCATAGGTGCCCTCCACGGTTTCAATAACGTCCTTGAGCGTGATATCCTTCGGGGCTTTTGCCAGTTCATAGCCGCCCTGTGTGCCCTTGAAGGATTTTACAATTCCGCTTGCTACGAGCTTGCGTAAGATTTTCAGGGCAAAGCGAAGAGTGACCCCAGTATTCTCTGAGATTTTACGCGCATCCATTCGGACGCCGGACTTACACAGACAGTTTACAATACGAATTGCATAATCGGACTCCAAAGTGATATGCATGCGCGTCCACTCCTTACTATACTAAAATACTATATATTAGTATAGTACGCTGCGGATAAATTGTCAATGGAAAATCTACGCAATTAGTCTAAGAAGTCCTTCAGGCGCTTACTGCGGCTGGGATGGCGCAGTTTTCTCAAGGCCTTTGCTTCGATCTGCCGGATACGCTCTCTGGTAACGTTAAACTCCTTGCCGACCTCTTCGAGGGTACGGGAACGCCCATCCTCCAGGCCAAAGCGAAGGCGGAGGACCTTTTCCTCCCTCGGGGTCAGGGTGGAGAGCACATCGGAGAGCTGCTCTTTGAGCAGGGTGTGGGAGGCCGCCTCCGCCGGAGCCGGCGCGTCGTCATCCGGGATAAAATCGCCGAGATGGCTGTCCTCTTCCTCGCCGATCGGGGTTTCCAGGGAGACCGGCTCCTGCGCGACGCGCATGATTTCGCGCACCTTGTCCACCGGCATATCGAGCTCCGCTGCAATCTCATCCGCGGAAGGGTCGTGCCCGTTTTTATGCAGCAGCTGGCTGGTCACTTTCTTGACTTTGTTGATGGTCTCCACCATGTGCACCGGGATCCGGATCGTCCTCGCCTGGTCCGCAATCGCACGGGTGATGGCCTGACGGATCCACCAGGTCGCATAGGTGGAAAATTTAAAGCCCTTAGTGTGGTCAAATTTTTCGACCGCTTTAATCAGGCCGAGGTTTCCCTCCTGAATCAAATCGAGGAACTGCATGCCGCGCCCGACATACCGCTTGGCAATGCTGACGACCAGACGCAGATTTGCCTCGGACAAGCGCTTTCTCGCCTCTTCGTCTCCCTGCTCCATCCGGGTTGCAAGCTCGACTTCCTCCTCCGGAGTCAGCAGAGGGACACGGCCGATTTCTTTGAGGTACACCTTGACCGGGTCGTCGATATTGATGCCCTCGGAAGCAAGGCTCGACTCCAAGTCTTCATTTTTGAGCTCTTCGATACCGTCGTCAGTGAAGTCCTCGACGATTTCCACATTCATACTTTCCAGTGTATCATACAGCTTTTCCACGCGCTCCACATCGAAATCCAACTCTTCAAGTGCGTCGTTAATTTCTTTTGTGGTCAGTTGGCCTTTTTGTTTGCCGTGTTCAAGCAATTCCTTTAAAACATCTTTCTTCTCTTGGTTAGGCATAGATCATTTCCACTCCCTGCCGCCCTGTATCAATTACAAGGCGTTGATTTTATCTATAATAAAACAAAAAGGATTCCTTTTTGTCATTTCTTTTTCTTCAGCCCCTCGATATATTGTTTGAGCTGTTCGCTGTCCATCTGCTTGATGTCCTGTGTGGAAAGCTTTCGGCGTTCTTCCTTGATGGTTGCCACATAATCCGCGACTTCCTCTCTGGTATGGTTGATGTCGTGGAACGCCGCGAGAATCGAGCTGATGCGCCCCATCTGATCGGAATCAAACACCGAGGAAAGCGCCATCAGGTCAATGGACTTCCCCTCTTGCAGACGGGAGGAGAGCACCTCATAAATGCTGCGGTTGAAATCCGTAACAAAATCCTCCGCAGTGATAGTCTGTGACAAAACCTGCATAAAATCCGGATTTTTCATCACCACGGACAAAAGGCCCTCCTCTGCCCTGGCGGCTTTGGGATAGATGCGGCGCTGCGGATTCACGCGGTCGTTCTTTTCAAAGCCCGCGAGGTGCAGATCCTTTCGTTCCTCCCGCCGCTTCTGATCGTAGTTTTTTTTCATGTAATCCTGAATCTGGAGCTTGACCGCGTCCTTGGAAACGTCTGTCTCCCCCGCTACCTTGGCAGCGTATACGTCGATTTCAATCGGAGAGCGCACACCAGAGAGCACCTTCGCCGCCTCCTTGAGAAAGCCGACCTTGCCGTCCGCCGTCTCCAAATCGTATTTTGCCTTGGCCTTGGCAAGTTCAAATTCCACGGCATTTGAGCACCCTTCGAGCAGGAGCTTGAAGCGGGTCGCACCGAATTTCTTGATGTATTCATCTGGATCCTTCGCATCCGGGATGCCGAGGATCCGTACCTTGATGCCGGTCTCTTCAAACAGGGAGATCGCGCGTTTCGTCGCCGTCTGTCCCGCGGTATCTGAATCGTAGGCGATGATGACTTCTTTGGCATACTGGGAGATGATGCGCGCCTGATCGGCGGTCAGCGAAGTACCGAGCGTTGCCACAGCATTGGTAAAACCTGCCTGATGCATCGCAATGACGTCCATGTATCCCTCGCCCAGTATCAGGGAGCGCTCCTTGGTGTTCTTAGCAAAGTTGAGTGCAAATAAGTTGCGGCTCTTTTTAAACACCGGGGTATCTGCGGAGTTTAGATATTTTGGCTTGGAATCATCGAGCACCCTCCCACCGAAACCGATAACGCTGCCGCGCACATCGATAATCGGGAACATGAAACGGTTGCGAAACTGGTCGTAATAGGAGCCGTTTCGCCCTTTTGCGACCAACGCCGCCTGATAGAGTTCCTCGTCCGAGTAGCCCTTGGATCGGAGATACTGAGTCAGGTCGTTCCAGGAGTTTTTCGCAAACCCCAATCCGAAATGCCGGATCGTCTTATCCGTCAGCCCGCGGTTTCGGATATAATTGAGAGCCTCCGGCGTATGGATCAGGTTTTCATGGAAAAAGCGGGCGGCAAGACGGTTTGCCTCCAGAATGCGGGTTTTAAGCTTTGCAAGACCGTTGTCCGTTTCATCCTCCGGGACGGTCATCCCGGCCTTCGCCGCAAGAAACCGCACGGCCTCCACATAGTCGAGGTTTTCAATATTCTTGATAAAGGTGATGACGTCCCCGCCGGAGCCGCAGCCAAAGCAGTAATACGAGCCGTTTTCCGGGTACACGGTAAACGACGGCGTTTTTTCGCTGTGGAACGGGCAGAGCCCCTTGAGGTTGCGGCCCGTGCGCTTTAAGCTGACATAACCGCTGACGATATCCTCGATGTAGCAATGGTATTTGAGTTCGTTGATAAAGCTTTCGGGAATCATCCTCCGCCACCTCCCTTTGCAAAAGCAGGTCCGTTCCCTTTTATTCCTCCGGCGTCACCGCGCTTTGTAAACTTTCATAGAGCGCGGGATAGTTCTTCTTCAAATTCATCGGTTTCAAATCCCGGCCGGTCCATGCGTGGGTGGTTGTCCCGGTGCAGATAGGCGGTTCTTCCCCGTCCTTGAGAACCCGGTAGCCGAACACGATGCGTCCCGGCGTCAGGCGAATCAGGCGTGTCTCCACTATCAGTTCGTCCTCATAATGGGAAGGACGCAGATATCGGCAGGTTAGCTCCGCGAGCGGGAGCATGACTCCCATCCGTTCCATCTCGGAATAAGTATATCCAAGCAGTTTGATAAAATCCGTCCGTGCCGCCTCAAACCAAATCGGATAGTTTGCATGGTGCGCAATTCCCATCTGGTCGGTCTCCGCATAGCGGACAAGAATTCTTGTCTGTGATATCATATATGTAGATTACTCCGTTTCCATTACCAGCCCGTCCAAAAACCTTTGGGAATAAAGAGGTTTTCATACAAGCTGATACAGTATTGGTCGGTCATTCCAGCGATATAATCCGTCACCGCACGATCTTTTCCCTGCGCCTCGGCGATCATCCGGTACTCCGGCGGCATCTCATTGACATGCTGCAAAAAGTAGCCGTACAATCTCTCAAGCAGGCTAAACACCTTCCGTTCTTCCCGTTTGACGTCCGGGTCGAGGTAGACGGAGTCAAACATAAACTGCCGCAGTCGCTCAAATGCCTCACCGATCGCCGTTTCACAGCAGATAGTATCCACGCTCGTTTTAATGATGGAAGTAATTATCGTGGTGATGCGTTCGGACTTTGTTCGCCCCAGCACATACAAACTCTCCCACGGCAAATCCTGCTCACTAATGACCCCGGCGCGCACCGCGTCCTCGATGTCGTGGTTGACATAGGCGACTTTGTCTGCAATGCGAACCACCTGCCCTTCGAGCGTCTTGGCCTTGGGCTCCGCCTTGGTGTGGCACGCAAAGCCGTTGAGCACCTCCCAGGTGAGGTTTAATCCCTTGAGATTGTTTTCCACAAAGCAGACAATCCGCACACTGTGCAGGTAGTGCTTGTACCCAAGCGGGGAAAGCTTGGCGAGCGCCGCTTCCCCTGCGTGTCCAAACGGGGTATGCCCCAAGTCGTGCCCAAGTGCGATGGCCTCGGTTAAATCCTCGTTTAGGCGAAGTGCCTTGGCGATTGTCCGCGCAATCTGGGAAACCTCGAGCGTGTGGGTCATCCGGGTGCGGTAGTGGTCGCCTTTGGGTTCCAGAAACACCTGAGTTTTATGTTTTAAACGACGAAAGGCGTTAGAATGCAAAATCCGGTCGCGATCCCGCTGGTATTCCGTGCGGATGGGACAGGGTTCCTCGAAGACCCTGCGTCCCCTGGAATTCTGGGAGAGCATGGCGCGCGACGAGAGAATTTTTGCTTCAATTTCACAAGTCTGTTCGCGTATCGTCATGCGGCGTTCCTCCTCTTTGAAAAACGCAAAATTTCCCCTTATACCTTATTATTACTCAGGCATAACCGCTTTTCCTCTTTTTTTCTAAAACTTTTTGAAACATTTTTGTATCCGCAGGGCAGAGGAGGGTTTGGAAAGGACAAATACTGAAAATTTTGCTTCCATCCTGGAGTTTTCTCCAGTTTCCGCACGCGGCGGGGTCAATCCATGTCGTCGAATTCCTCTTTTAAAAGCTTTGGCACAAGCGTTCCAGCGGTCAGTTCCCTAAGCTGCCTAGCAAACGCCTGGGTACGCTCTGAACGCATCTTGACAACAAGTGTAACTTGCTCGCCAAAATCTGAGGAGACAGTTTGAATCTTGAGGTCGGGCAGCAGGTAGCTGATCTTCCCATATAGCGCGTAATCAAATTGAAGCTCCAACGTCTGGCAGGGTACCATTGTGGCAATCCCGGCGTTTGCCACTGCAATCGACGCGCCGTGCCCATAGGCGCGGATAAGCCCTCCCCCTCCGAGCAAAATACCGCCGAAATACCGGGTGACGACTACAACCGCATCCACAATGCCGGGCTTGGTAAGCACCTCCAGGATTGGCACGCCTGCCGTTCCCTGCGGCTCGCCCGCGTCAGAGTATCTTCTCGTCTGTCCCTCCCTCAAGGAGTAGGCGTAGGCGCCATGGCTTGGATCCTGATATTTCGCGTGCACTTCCTCCAAAAAGGCGAGTGCTTGCTCCTCCGTTGACACTGGCTTTGCCCAGCCGATAAAACGGGATTTCTTCTCCACAAATTCATCCGTACCAATTTTTTTCAGGGTAAAATAAGACATGACAGGTTCCTCCTGACATTGTTTCGACTTTTTTCGCTGGGGTAACACAAGAAAGGCGGCGCAAAAATGCGCCGCCCTAACGACTTGTTTTAAGCTATGAGCCGGTCAAGCTTATTTATCCATGTTGAAGCGCTTTTTAAATCTGTCAACACGTCCGCCGGTATCAACGAGTTTCTGTCTACCTGTAAAGAACGGATGACATTTCGAACAAATTTCTACACGGATGTTGTCCTTTGTCGAACGGGTTTCGATCTCATTCCCGCAAGCACATTTGATGACCGTTTTCTCATACTTTGGATGGATTCCCTCTTTCACTGCACGTCACCTCTTTCGATTTGCCATCAGATTAACAAAGCAATGTTATCATATACTGATAAAAAAAGCAAGTACTTTTTTCTGCACTTGATAAAATCTGGTGGCAACCGTGCCGTTTTCCGTCAGCAGGAGACGATATTTAACAGTACCTGCACCATCTTTTCCATCGACTGCACCGGGATATATTCAAAGCGGCCGTGGAAATTATGTCCGCCGGTGGAGAGGTTCGGGCAGGGCAGTCCCCTGTAAGACAGACGCGCACCGTCCGTGCCGCCACGGATCGGATTCATCAGCACTTTGGCGCCGACTGCCTCCATCGCGTGCTTGGCCCGTTCCAGAATCTCCGGGTGCTGCTCGACAATTTCCCGCATATTATAATAGGAATCCTTGATCTCAGCGTTCACAGTTCCCTCGCCGTATTTGTCGTTGAGGAAAGCCGCCGTCTTTGCGAAGCGCTCCTTCATCTTTTCAAATTTGGCCCGGTCGTGGTCACGGATGATGTACTCCATCACAGTCTTCTCCTCGGTCCCCTGTAAGGAACCCAAATGGGAAAAGCCCTCATGCCCTTCGGTAAATGCCGGATTTTCAAAGACCGGGAGCATGCCGTGGAACTCCATGGCAATGAGCAGGGAGTTTTTCATCTTGCCCTTGGCGGAGCCGGGATGGATGTTTATGCCGTTGACGGTGACTTTTGCAGATGCGGCGTTGAAGTTGTCGCACTCGACCTCGCCGAGCTCTCCCCCGTCGACGGTATACGCGAAGTCCGCACCAAAGCCCTCCACGTCAAACAGGTCGGCTCCCCTGCCGATCTCCTCATCCGGGGTAAAGCCGATGCAGATTTTTCCGTGAGCCTTGCCTGAGCTGAGAAGCTGCTCAACCGCAGTCAAAATCTCCGCGATGCCCGCCTTGTCGTCCGCGCCAAGCAGGGTTGTGCCGTCGGTGACGATTAAATCCTGTCCAACATACTGCTTCAGGCTCTCATATTCTGAGGGCTTGAGATAGATTTGCTTTTCCTCATTGAGCAAAACATCCCCGCCGTCATAATTTTTTACAGTTTTCGCCTGAATCTCGTCGCCCTTTGCCGCAGAAGAAGTATCCATGTGGGAGATAAGCCCGATTGCGGGCTGATTTTCACAGCCGGATGTGGCGGGGATGGTCCCATAGACATAACCGTGCTCATCCACATGCGCGTCCGCAATGCCGAGCTGCTTCATTTCCTCCACCAGGGCCTTTGCCAGCACGAGCTGATTCGGGGTGCTCGGGCAATTTTCACAATATGGGTCGGAATTCGTACCAAAGGACACATAGTGCAGCAATCTCTCTTCTACTCTCATTTCTGATCTCTCCTTTTTGTTCACAACGAGGGCCCGCCGTTTTTCACAGCGGCCTCGAATTTTTCATTTTTTTACAGGCCAAGCTCCGCTTTCATCGACTGGGAAAGCTGCTCCGCGATTTCCTGCGCATGTGCGGTATCCCGTCCCTTGGTCGTGTAGTAGAACTTGATTTTCGGCTCCGTGCCGGATGGGCGGACGATCACGCCCGCGTTGTCCTCCAGCTTGAATTCCACGACATCCGAGCTTGGAAGGGTAATTGCAAACTGAGCGCCGCTGGCAATTTTGTATCCCTTGGAAGCTTGATAGTCGAGGAATTCGAGGACCTTCAGACCGCCGATCTCCTTCGGTTGTTGGGCACGTAGTTTGGACATGATGCCCGCCATCTCCTGCATGCCTTTGGCGCCTTCAAACGCAAAGTTGTCGGTTCGGTTGTAGTACCGGCCGTATTTCGCGTAGGTCTCGTTTAGCACATCGACCAGGCTCTTGCCCTGCTTTTTGTAGTAGGCCGCCATCTCGCAGATGAGCATCGAGGCGACGACCGCGTCCTTATCGCGGACATAAGTGCCGCACAAGTAACCGTAGCTCTCCTCGAAGCCAAAAAGATAGCGGAATGCTTCGTTTTTCGCCTCTAGAAGGGCAATCTGCTCGCCGATAAACTTAAAGCCGGTCAGGACATTGACAACCTCAACGCCGTAGTCTTTGGCTATCGCCTCGATGATGTTGGTTGTGACGATGGTCTTGACCACGATCGGGCGCTCCGGCATGCTCCCGGCCGCCTGTTTGCAGGAGGCGATGTACTGGAACAGCAGGGCGCCGACCTCATTTCCGGTCAGCAGCTTGTAGTCTCCGCCGTCCGCCACGGCGATGCCGACGCGGTCTGCGTCCGGGTCGGTAGCGAGCAGCAGGTCCGGATGGACCTCTTCACACAGCTTTAGGCCATAGGCAAGCGCCTCTTTAAACTCTGGGTTTGGATAAGGGCAGGTCGGGAAATTGCCGTCCGGCATTTCCTGCTCTTTTACCACATGAACGTCGGTGACGCCGGTTTCTCCCAGCACCCGACGGACCGGGACATTTCCGGTGCCGTTGAGCGGGGTATAGACCACCTTCAGTCCCGCGTCTTCACAGACGCCCGGGTTGACGGCCTGCTCCTTGACCTTTGCAAGATACCGGGTAAAGATACCATCATCGATGTACTCAATCGAACCATCCTGAAGGGCTTCGTCAAAGTCCTTGACCTTTACATCGTCAAACATATCGAGCTGATTGACAAGCTCAATGACTGCCTCGGAATCTTCCAGATTCATCTGACAGCCGTCCGGACCGTAGGCCTTGTAACCGTTGTATTTGGAGGGGTTGTGGCTCGCCGTCACCATAATTCCGGCCTTGCAGCCGAAATCGCGCACCGCGAAGGAGAGCATCGGGGTCGGCATCAGCGTTGAGGCAAGGTACACCTTGATGCCGTTTGCCGCGAGCACCTTTGCCGCCTCTTTTGCAAAGAGGTCGGATTTGATACGCGAATCATAGGAGATGGCGGCAGAGGGGTTTTCATATTTGTTCTTGACAAACTGTGCAAGCCCCTGGGTCGCACGGCGCACGGTGTAGATGTTCATCCGGTTGGTACCCGCGCCGATGACCCCGCGCAGTCCTCCTGTGCCGAATTCCAGCTCACGATAGAACCGGTCGAAGATCCCCTCTTCATCGTGCTCAATTTCCTCGATTTCACGGTTTAAATCCTCGTCCTCGAGCTTGCGTGCTTTCCATTGTAAATAGAGTTCTTGTTCTTTCATCTTCATACCACCTTCAGCTATAAACTGGGATAAGCCTTATAACCACTGATATTATACTATATTTAAGACAATTTGTATAGATGATTTTGGGAGATACCCATTCTGTTTTGTGTAATTTCCCGTCATTTTTTTGTGAAATCTGCAAAAATAAGTCCAAAAACCCTCTTTTCCCCTGTGTTTTCTTGCATTCGGCCGGGGAACACTATATGATAAGGGATGGACAGTTAAACCGGGTAACCGGATGACACAACATTACAGGAGGAATCTTCGTGCAGTGGCATACCGCTGAAGTGAAAGAAATATCGGATAAGTTCGGGACAAACCTGCATACCGGCCTGACCGCGGAGCAGGTAAAAGAGCTGGAAGAGCGCTTTGGAAAAAACGAACTCGCCGCAAAAAAGAAAAAGACCCTGCTGCAGCGTTTTCTCACCCAGCTTCAGGACTTTATGGTCATCATCCTACTGATCGCCGCACTCATCTCCCTGGTGCTTGCCTTTGTCGGTGGAGAGGGAGATTTTGTGGAGCCCTTGATCATCCTTGGCATCGTCGTATTAAACGCGGTGCTCGGTGTGGTTCAGGAATCCAAGGCAGAACAGGCACTCGATGCTCTTAAGAATATGGCCGCACCTCACGCCAAGGCGCTGAGAAACGGTTCGGTCGACGTCATTTCCTCTAAGGACGTCGTGCCAGGGGACATCATCCTGGTGGAGGCCGGTGATTACATCCCCGCGGATGCAAGGCTACTCGAATCCGCTTCCCTCAAATGCGAAGAATCCGCTTTGACCGGGGAATCCCTCCCCGTGGAAAAGCAGACGGATGCGCAGGTTGAGACCACGGCCCCGCTCGGTGACCGCCTCAATATGCTCTACTCGGGCTGCACCGTCAGCTACGGACGAGCCAAAGCGCTTGTCGTCGCCACCGGCATGGAGACCGAGATGGGTAAAATCGCCTCCCTGCTTGAGGGAGATTCGGATGAGATGACCCCCCTGCAGCACAAGCTCGCCAAAATGGGGAAATACCTCGGAATTCTAGCACTGATTATCTGCGTCATTGTCTTTTTTGTCGGCTGGCTGTCCGGAGAATCCCCGGTTGAGATGTTTATGACCTCGGTCTCTCTCGCTGTCGCCGCCATTCCGGAGGGCCTGCCCGCGATCGTCACCATTGTCCTCGCACTCGGGGTTACAAGAATGGTCAAGAAAAATGCCATCATCCGCAGGTTGCCCGCCGTTGAAACGCTTGGCAGCGCCTCGGTTATCTGTTCGGATAAAACCGGTACCCTCACGCAAAACCGTATGACCCTGACCCGCCTGTGGATAGACCCCGGCGATATTATTGATTTGACTGCTGGAGAACCGCTTTCCCCTTCTGCGGCGGCCATGCTCAAGCTCGCGGTGCTGTGCTGTGACGCCTCGGTGGAAGTGGTGGACGGTGAGGAGCGGCACATTGGCGACCCGACGGAGTCAAGTATCATCTCAGCCGCGAAGCAGGCCGGCTTTGAAAAAGAAAAACTAGAACGGGAGCTTCCCCGTATAGCGGAAATCCCGTTTGACTCCGATCGCAAACTGATGACCACGGTCAACATGATTGACGAGCATCCGGTTGTAATTGTAAAAGGCGCGTTTGATGTGCTCAGCGCCCGTTGTATTTCCGGCGATACAATACGCGCACAGGAGATTAGTAAAATGATGGGCGCGGAAGCCCTGCGCGTGCTCGCCATTGCTTACAAGGAAATTGACGAGATCCCGGTCGACCCCACTCCCGAGGAGCTCGAGTCCGGCCTGACCCTGATCGGTCTGATCGGCATGATTGATCCGCCCAGGGAGGAAGCCCGCAGGGCGGTCGCCACCTGCGTCGGCGCGGGTATCCGCCCGGTGATGATTACCGGCGACCATGTCGTTACCGCCTGCTCCATCGCCAGACAGCTCGGCATCCTCAGGGAAAACGACAAGGCACTTTCCGGTGAAGAGCTCCATGGGATGAGCGATAAAGAACTTTCCGCCCACATCCGGGAATACTCCGTCTACGCCCGTGTATCCCCGGAGGATAAAATCCGGATTGTCAAGGCCTGGCAGTCCGCCGGTGAAATCGTATCCATGACCGGGGACGGCGTCAACGATGCGCCCGCGCTCAAGGCCGCAGACATCGGCTGTGCGATGGGGATCACCGGGACCGACGTTTCCAAAGGCGCGGCAGATATGGTGCTGACGGACGACAACTTTGCCACCATTGTCGTCGCGGTCAGGGAAGGCCGCAGCATCTATGACAACATCAAAAAAACGGTGCAGTTTTTGCTCTCCTGCAACTTAGGCGAGGTGCTCACCGTATTCTGTGCGATTTTATTCGGCTGGGGCGCACCGCTGATTGCCATCCAGCTTTTGCTGATAAACCTTATCACCGACGGCCTGCCGGCACTGGCGCTCGGCGTCGAGCCGCCGGAGCAGGATGTAATGGAACGCAAACCAAAACCAAAAACTGAGGGCATCTTCACCAGGAGTTACTCTATCCAGATTGCCCTGCAGGGGCTGTGGTTTGGCATTATCACCCTTGCCGCCTACTATCTCGGCACGTTCGTCTTTTCCGCAGGCAACCACGCCTACGGGCAGACGATGGCGTTTACCGTACTTGCAGTATCCCAGCTGTTCCACGCGTTTAACGTACGCACCTCCCATTCTCTTTTCACGATTAATCCCCTTTCCAACAAATATCTGCTGCTGGCTGTAGCGGCATCCCTTCTGATTATTGCAGCAGTACTCTTCATTTCTCCGCTGGCTGCACTCTTTAAACTGGAAGCGCTGGACTTCTCCCATCTCGGGATTGCGGTGCTGCTCAGCGCCTCCCCGCTCGTTGTGGTGGAGCTTGCAAAGCTTGTCATCAAATTGTTTAATAAAAATCACCGCTAGGAGGAATCCCGGATGTTTGATAAACTGCTTAGCCTCGGCGTCCTCGGGCTGGAAAGCTATCCCGTCACTGTCGAGGTGGATGTCTCGGAGGCGCTTCCCTCCTTTGACATCGTCGGTCTGCCGGATACCTCGGTACGGGAGTCCCGCGACCGGGTCAAATCCGCTGTGAGAAACTGCGGGTTTGACTTCCCGCTCGGCCGGGTGACCATCAATCTCGCCCCGGCAGATATCCGCAAGGTGGGCTCGGTCTATGACCTTCCCATCCTGCTCTCCATTTTGCGTGTAACCCATCAGGCGGAGTTCTCCGACGAACACACCGCTTTCCTCGGGGAATTGTCGCTCGGTGGAGAGGTGCGCCCGATCACCGGCGTACTCCCGATGGCACTATGTGCAAGGGAATATGGGGTCAGACAGCTCTTTATCCCCTATGACAATGCTGCGGAAGCCGCGATTGTCGAGGGCATCGATATCTATGGAGTGAGGCACTTCAAGGAGGTGCTCGGACACCTGAGCGGCAAGGAGCCGATGGTTCCTGCAAGCTACCCCAATCAATCTGCGGACAGACTGCCCGCAACAGTACTTGACTTTGCGGACGTCAAAGGACAGTTTGAGGCAAGGCGCGCACTCGAAATTGCGGCTGCGGGCAGCCACAACGCCCTGCTCGTCGGTCCTCCGGGCTCTGGTAAATCGATGCTTGCCAAGCGCCTGCCCTCCATCTTGCCGAAAATGACCTTTGAGGAGGCACTGGAGACGACGAAAATTTACTCGGTGGCAGGCCTTCTGAACTCGGCTGCCGGGCTTGTGCAGACAAGGCCTTTTCGTGCGCCGCACCATACGATTTCCGGCGTAGGGCTTGCCGGCGGTGGAGCGGTGCCGAAGCCGGGGGAGATTTCCCTTGCGCACAACGGCGTGCTCTTTTTGGATGAACTGCCGGAGTTTGCACGCTCTTCGCTTGAAATCCTCCGTCAGCCGATGGAGGACGGTAAGGTCACTATCTCCAGAGTCAGTGGCACGCTCACCTATCCGAGCTCGATGATCGTACTGGCAGCGATGAACCCCTGTCCCTGCGGATATTATGGGCATCCCACCAGGGCGTGCACCTGTTCTCCTTCTGCGGTCTCCCGCTATCTGGCACGTATCTCCGGCCCTTTGCTCGACCGGCTGGATTTACATATCGACGTCTCCCCAGTGGAATATGACGACCTCACTTCCGAGAAAAAGAGCGAGTCCTCCGCCGAGATTGCAAAACGCGTGCAGGCGGCAAGGGATATCCAGCAGCAACGCTTTGCAGGAAAATCCATCCATGCCAACGCCCAGATGGGCCCGGCGGAACTAAGGGAGTACTGCCATCTCACCGACGCGGCAAACTTCCTGCTGAAAAACGCATTTGAACGCCTCTCCCTCTCTGCAAGAGCCTATGACCGGATCGTCAAGGTTGCACGGACGATCGCAGATCTTGGCAAGTTTGAGGATATCGACAGCGCACACATTGCAGAAGCTATCCAATTCCGCAGTTTGGACCGCAAGTACTGGGGAAAATAAAGTCTCATCACACCATCACAATTTAGAAAGGACGAAACAACCATGGTAAAACACATTGTATTTTGGAATTTGAAAGAAGAAGCAGAGCAGGGGCTGAAAGTGGCAAACGCGCTAAAAATTAAGGAGGGGCTGGAGGGGTTTGTGTGCGGTTTACCGGGGCCTTTGAAGGCGGAAGTCGGCATCGGCATTCCGGAAAACGGCTGGGATTTATGCCTGTATTCGGAATTCGACAGCAAGGAACACCTGGCTGCGTACCGGAAGCATCCCGCGCATAAAAAAGTACAAGAATTCGTCCATCAGGTTATCACAGGACGTGCGGCCTGCGACTATATCGTTTGATTTTCCAAAGACAGATTCGGGCACGGCGGAAGAATTTTTCCGCCGTCCCTTTTTGTAAAAGAAGCAAATCATGAGAGAAATTCTTGCATACAAAATGCAATATAACAGCCCTCCCATATTCCCTGAAATTAAGCTTCAGCCGCTCTTCTAATGATGTGCTCGAACAATACGCGTGCTTTATAACAGATGCTTCTTTCCCATACGCAAGGCTCAGAAGATTGCGCCCTATGCCATTTACTCCTCGCCGGATCAAATGTACGAGAAGATACATAAACTGTTTGTTTTGGTGGAGATTTGGAAATCATGGCTTCGTGGGATGCCCGCTTACTTTGTCAATGCAAATATCCATTGCGGAGAAGTAACCGGCTCCATGACCGCCATGTGCCTGCTCGACAACATCTTTAACAATGTCAAGACGGATGAAAACATCTAAAATCCAGATTACCCTGTAACAGGGCTTCTAGTCTGATAAAATAAGTTATGGAAACCCCGGCGGGCCAAAATTAGCCCGCCGGGGTTATTTTTCAGGTCACATAAAATAAAAGCTGTATAAAGGCGGCAAAAATCATCGCTGCTTGTCTTATGCCCATTCACCCGGCCAATTGGTTATTCTTCTGAATATAACCGGAAGATTCCAGAGCGTTCTCCCCGAAAAGATATTTCAAATTCTTCACCAAAACAAAAGTCCATACACTTGGCAAACTCCTCTTCTTCTGAAAACTCGGTGATGGACAAAGCGATATGATAGGTTCTCAAAGTCTCCAGCATGTTGGCGATTCCCTGCCCGGTGCCTCCGGTCGTCAATCCCCGGCGTCCGAATTCCCGAAGAATTTCTTCTGGAAACGGCTCACCACTGTCGTACACTTCAATTTCATAATAGTCATATTCGGAAACTCCCATAGAAAGTTCTACGGTCTCCCCATCCTCAAGGGGTGTCTCTTTGCGTTTTATCGCGTTGATGGCGTTTGCCAGTACATCGCCGATGAGTTCGAGCAGCTTGTTTTGAGGAATTTGATTTTCTTTGAGTAAAATAGCCGGAGAATCATAGACATTGACCCGAAACAAGATATTTTCCGCCGCCATTCGACTGTGAAAATCATCCAGTAATCCGTCAAGCAACATAATCCCGGTCTTCACCGGGGTCAAAGCGCAGAGAAATTCCCTACGGCCCTCCTTCATCTGTTCGGCATAAAGCCTATCGACTTCTTCTTTCATCGGAGCAAGCTCCTGTGCAATTTCTGTCGCATTCGTCTGGCTGTTGAGCCGTTCGAATTCTGCTTCAATCCGGCGCCTGATGGCAGGAAGATATTCTTTGTTATGATGGAGTTGACTGCTGAGATCCCGGATATCCTTCATCAGTTTGTCCACTTTCCTTTTTTCCCGGCGATTTTCACCAATTGCGATCAAAATAACAGCGACCATGACCAGAGCGTTTAATGCGAAGAACCATTCTACCTGCGTTTGAGAAAGATAGTTTGGTAAAATTACAGCCAGAATACACAACAGCACAAAGATACACAGAGAGCTTACGGAATAAAATCCAGATCCCTCTAACTCTTTGTCCCGGATTTCCCGTTTGGGCAGAAAGAAGAACATCAGCCCTACTGCTGCCGCAAAAAGGACAAGATTACACGCCGCAGTCAAAAGAGCATTCCCGCTGTGAAACAGCAATCTCATAACAGCATAAGCAGCACTGCCCAATACCATGTTGAGAAACAAGGTTAACGTGTACACATCCAGGGCGAGCAAAATGACGGTCAGCAGTTTTCCTCTTCCTAGAATGTGAAAATATAGTCCAGGCAGAATAACCATGAGAATGCTGATGAACGGGACAGAAAAGATTTTGCCCGCCGCAGTGGTGACCATGGCTGCCAACAGGGAAACCAGGGCAAGTTTCAAATAGGTGGCAAGGTGTTTTCCTTGAGAACAACAGAGTTTCGTCAGAAAAATTGCGCATGTCAAGTATGACATCATGTGTTTTGCCAGTAACAAGATTTGTTCCATTTAGCATCCCTCTTTCAAAATTGATACTCCCATCATATCAAGCAGAAAGTCCGGAAAGCTGAAAATGCATCCTCCAGAAGGAAATTTATTCTTAAAATTCTCCGATAGGATGGTATTTCATCCTTTTTTTATAATTTATTAACCAATACTGCTAAAAATCAAGATGAAACAGACTTCATATCTACAAGAATGCTGCATGGCAAATGAGTCTGGAATTTGCTCGACCTTATATCGGAATGTAACATAATAGAGCGATGAAATCATATTAATCATATTTTTCACACTAAACTTAATTTTGCTTTCAAAGCTAGTAGGTACTGTCCTATCGCTTCTTTGAAGAAACTCTCAGCCTACTACCATCAAGGGATGATCGGCCGAAACCAGAGCTGCAAAGACAACACCATCAACTATTATCCGAAAAAAGCTGAAAACCATCTCCGAAGTAACAAAACGTTTTTATCCCACCTGGGATGAACTGGCTTTCGGCATTATATGCAATTATTTGCCCTAGCAGAGGCTATGACCTATGGTGTCCCTTTTGTCCGCGACCAGCTGGACGCCCCTGATCCCCTGTTTTTCCCGCAAAAACTCCTTGTGCTGGCTGTAGGGATTTTACTCTTTGCCCTTCTGACTGGGAACATACAAAAAGCCCGCCCGTTCATTTGAAGCTCTTGATCTATAACTTTTTTCATAAATATAACAAACTGCCCGGCAGGAACATTCCTTCCGGGCAGTTTGTTATTTTGGTTTCGATATAAAATGTATATACAAAATCTTATAAAGTAAACGGACACCCTCGTCCACACCGGGAGGAAGCAGCGCTATAGTAACCAAGGTTTTCATCAAAACCATCTACAGTCAACATGGCATAATCCCCATCAATACGCTTGATCAGATATTCTGTCTCAAACATTCCCGTTTTCTCCCTTTCCTATTTCTTCCGGCAGGAGGCGCACCGCAAAATCGAGGAGGTTTTTCAGATCTTCCGCGTTTGGGTGGCAGAGCGCCTGTTCAAAATTATGAAGAAAAACACGTGCCTTTTTATCTTCCGGGTTTTCCCGCAGCATCGCTTCATACCGGGCTCTGATGCCTTCCGGCATTCTGCCCTGGCAGAAAAAGCTGCCAAGCACCTCGTTGTTTTCCTTCGCCAGTGCCTCTACTCCGGCAGCAATCTGAGAAAAGTAGGACTGTGTCTGCCCAAATCCGGCAGTTGCAAAGAAGAGAATTTTCTTACCCTCAAGACGCTGTAGCAGCTCCTTGACTTCCTCCGGGCAGGTCCCCTTATCCACCCAATACCCGATGAGCAGGAGATCCTCTTCTGGAGCCGGCATTCCCGGTGTCATCTCAATACACCTTGCTTTGTTTCCTAACAATCCCATCAGGCAGTCGGAAAGCTGTTTTGTGTTTCCGGTTTTGCTGCTGTACAGCACCGCATATTTCATCAGAAATACCTCCTATTTTTTCTTTTACCTTACCATACAAATATGAACAAAAATACCTTTTCCATTGCAACCATATCCCGGTTTTCTTTGTACGGGATGCCATCCGGTTTCCTCAGACGATTGCGGCACTCTCCCCTTCCCCGAAGATAATTTGCCCGATCCCAGACGGCTGTGGGAGTTTATTGCGCGCACCCCGGAAACCATCCATATGCTGAACTGGCTGTACAGCGACTGAGGCACACTGACAAGCTACCGGCATATGTGCGGCTATGGCATCACTACCTTTGTATGGAAAAACATGGATGGAAAGCGAACTTACGTCAAATACCACTGGCGCCCGGCGGCGGGCGTGCAGTATCTGACTAGGCAGGAAGCTGTCCGCCTGGCCGGAGAGAATCCCAATATTGCAGGCGAAGACCTCCACAAAGCAACAACCTCGCCGTCGAGTTATACCGGATGCCGCAGGACATCCAGAATTGCGAGATCGGTTACTTGACGAAATCGGATAAAAATATTGGAAAACAAGTGGAAAGCCGCTGCGAATGATATCGTACTCAACAAGAACAATAAAAAACAAGATAAATTATAAAAACAGAAGGCTGTGCCTTCTGTTTGTACATATCCCGCTCTTGTTTTGGAATACTACCGTTACAGGCGCGCAGATTCCGCGTCAAAATCCTGGTGTGCATCACCAAAACGGAGGGTTTCCATGAAAAAATATGATTCACTCGACACGCTCCTCGCCTATGACCAGCAGGCAAAAGAGTATTTCAACTCCCTGCCGGATTATGTACAGGAGTCCATGTGGACCCGCGCTGGCGGCATCAACTCCTTTGAAAGTCTGTGCCATTATGCAGACAACTTAACAAAAGGCGATGACTAAGGCTGCCTCTGCACTTTGTCTTTGGAAACGATAGGTTTTATCGAGTCCATGATTTAAAGATACCCCAATCGCCATACACATCCGGCGGTTGGGGTATCTTTATGTTTTCGCCACTATTATATTAACATCTTCCTGATAAACAAAACCGTCGTTATTTTCTGCCTAAATACAGATCCATCGTATCACGAAGGCGGATGACACCACCTTCAGATTCGATTGCCTGTACCATTTCCCGTTCAAACTCCATGCGGGCCTCTTCCGGCATGGCACGGTGATCGGAATAGGTACGCAGCAGGCAGATATACTCCCTTGCGCTCAGCTCTCTTGTGGAAAAAAACAGCTCCGTCCTCACATCGGAAAAGCCATATTTCAGCAACAACTCATAGCGTTTACGGTAAGGGGTTTCCTGCTTTGATTTCCCCGCTCCGCTCGGTCGGTAAGTATTGTAAATCCGCTGAATCTTCTCATCGAGCGGACCACCGGGGTCATCCACTGCCGGCCGGTTCCAAAACAGAGCGATGGTCCCACCCGGCTTTAACAGGTCATATGCCTTTTGATAACCCGCCTGTACTTCCATCCAGTGAAACGCAGTCGCGGAGTAAAGCAAGTCAAAGCTGTTCTTTCGCTCCTCATACTCCTCAAATTTGCCGATATACACCTGAAATCCGGAGTACTCTGCAAATTTTTCCTTACAATAGGCGGCTAGGTTCGCCCCGTATTCCACCGCCTGCACCTCGCATCCGGCCCACAAAAAAGGAAGTGTCGCCTGTCCGGTCCCGATACCGACCTCAAGCGCACGGCTCCCTCCTCCAACACCCGAGTATTCCAAGATGCGGGTGAATAGATTTGCGCAATACCTTGGGCGCCACCGGTCGTAGTTTTGCTCATCTTCATCAAACGTAAGTCGTAAATCCATTCTGCTTCCCTCTTTCTAATTCTAAAAACTCTATTTGGATTATTACCATGAACGTGAAGCGTGAGTGGGATAATTGGCCGACGCCGAATGGTGGGCCATAAAAAATAAAATAGAATGGCTGCTTTATCTATTATACTATACCCAAAACGAGGTTACAATCTTCTGCCCATGCGGATTCTTTTTTCGCCGCCCGGTGTGCTAGTAATGTCCAAAAAAGCGGCCGCTGCAAATGAACTGCACCCCATTTGTTAGACA
>UQSL01000030.1 GCA_900543705.1 uncultured Oscillospiraceae bacterium | reverse complement strand
GTACACCACCTCATCCAGATGTGCGCAGGGTATCCCCGTCATTCGGGAAATACGGCGGGCAAGCGTGGTTTTCCCGCTTGCCACACTGCCTACCAGATAAATTTTCAAACAAGACACCCTTTCCAAAACGCAAACCGCATTTCCCCACGGTTTGTCTGTCCTCAAAAGCCCTAACCGGATCATACGGCCCGGAAACTGCAAACGCCCGCCCGCAAAGCGGACAGGCGTTTTAAACAGCAATAAAAAGCTGTTTAAAAAATCCTTACGGATACGCTATTTCTGCGGGCTTTTCAGCAGGGCGCGCGCGCTGCGAATCTCTTTGAGGCTTTGAGTCAGACACTCGTCCGCCTTGGACATGATGGAGTCCGCATATTCGTTCGCAGCCTGCTTCATCTCCTTGGATTTGTGCTGGGCGGTGGAGAGCATCTCGTTCGCCTGCGCCTGAGCCTGCTTGGTGATGACGTCCTCTTTGATGAGAGCCTGCGCTTTGGTCTCCGCCTTGCGCATGAGCGCCGCTGCTTCAGAGCGGGCGCCCTCGATGATTTCGTTACGGTCTGCGACGATGGCCTTGGCCTGCTTGACTTCAATCGGGAGATTCGCGCGGATATCGTCAATCAAATCGCGCACCTTCGCCGCATCGAGCACACAGCGCCCGCCGGATAGCGGAAGGCTCCACGCATCGTCGATCATTTCATCTAAAAGATCCAGTACTTCTTCAATCCGCATGTCTAATCCCTCTCTTTTCAAAAAATGGCATAATTCTTGGGTATCCTACTGTTCCTTGAGCCGTGCGACGATATCCTCCAGAATTTCTTCTGGGATAAAGTCTTTGATATTGCCCCCGAAATGGACAATCTGCTTGACGATACTCGAGCTCAAATACATGTTTTCCGCACGGGTGGTGAGAAACACCGTCTCCGCGTCCGGGTTGAGCTTTTTGTTAATCAGCGCCTGCTGGAACTCATACTCAAAATCACTGACCGCGCGAAGCCCCTTGACAATGGCGTTTGCACCGTGGATGCGGGTATACTCCGCGAGCAGGCCGTCATAGGTATCCACAGTCACGTTCGGCAGATTCTTTGTGACCCGACGGATGAACTCCATGCGCTCTTCCACTGTAAAACTCGGATGCTTGGCCGCGTTGTGGACGACAAGCACTGTCACCTTGTCAAACAGGCCGGAGGCGCGAGTGATAATATCCAGATGCCCTTTGGTCACCGGGTCAAAGCTGCCCGGGCAGACGGCAAAATTGCTCATGCAAGCTCCTCCTCCCTGCGGTACTGCGTCACTTTGATTTTCCCATAGCGGTAGATTTTTTTCACCTTAAAGTCCCCTACCTGTTCGGGCAAAACCTCATGCTTTCTGGTTTCACAGAAAATCACGCCGGTCTCGCTCATAACCTTTGCCGCAAGCGGCAGAGATTGCTCGCAAAGCCCATGCTCATAAGGTGGATCAATGAATATAAAATCAAATTTCTCGTTTGTGGATTTTAAAAACATCAGAGAATCCATCATCAACACCTTTGCCTTTTCGGACATACCTGTTTTCTTCAGATTTTCTTTTACTGCGGCGATGGCGTCCCGGCTGTAATCGGTAAAGACCGCGCTTTTTGCCCCGCGGCTGAGCGCCTCGATCCCAATCTGGCCGGAGCCGGCGAATAAATCGAGCACTGCGGCCCCTTCTATTTCAAACTGCACCGCGCTGAACACCGCTTCCTTGACCATATCTGTGGTCGGACGGACGTCCAGTCCCTTTGGGGTCACCAGCTTTTTGGAGCGGGCAGTGCCTGTAATGACTCGCATAGCATATCCTTTCCCGCAGAAGGCTGTCCCTTCTGCCTGCTTTGAAACCCTGCGAAGCGGTTTTACACAGATTTCCTGCAAAAACGCGCTGTTTCGCCGGCTTGTAGTCTATTATCCCCTGTGCGGCTTTTCTTGTCAAGGGCTGTCGACGTGAAAATGGTCGAAAATCCGCTGCGCCAGTTCCTCGCTGATACCGGATACCTTGCTCAAAGCCTCCGGCTGCGCCCCCTTGATGGCGGCAATCGTGCGAAAATGCTTCAGCAGCGCCTTGGCCTTGGCCTCCCCAATCCCCTCAATCTGGGTCAGGGTGGAGGAATAGGCGCGGCTGCGGTGCTTCGTCCTCTGGTAGGTGATGGCGAAACGGTGCACCTCGTCCTGGATTTTGGAAACGAGCGTAAACGCGCTCCGGTTGGAGTTGATGGCGATCTCTCCACCATCCTCCGCAATGGCCCTGGTACGGTGGCGGTCATCCTTGACCATGCCGTAAACCGGGATATTCAGCCCCGCCTGTGTGATAAGTGGACGGATGGCGGAGACATGCCCCTTACCGCCGTCGAGCAAAATCAAATCCGGCAGGCGGCCGAAGCCCTCCCCGCTATCCTTCTCTTCAAAATAGCGGGCAAGCCGACGGGAGATGACCTCCCGCATGGATGCGTAGTCGTCCGGGCCGGTCAGCGTCTTGATGGAAAAGCGCTTATAGGCGCTCTTGAGCGGCCTTGCGTTTTCAAAGACAATCATTCCGGCCACCATCGCCTCGCTGCCCCAGTTGGAGATGTCATACGCCTCGATGTAGCGGGGTGGGTGCGGCAGGCCGAGCAGACGCGCAAGCTCGTCGAGCGCCGCGACCTCCCTGCCTGTGATAGGCGTTTCCTTGGACAGGCGCTCCGCTGCGTTTTCTCTCGCCATGGTCACAAGCTTCTGCTGATCGCCGATTTTCGGGATGCTGACAATCACCTTGTTGCCGCGCTTGCTGGATAAAAACTGGGCGAGCAGCTCGTCCTCCCCGGTTTCCTCGTCAAGGGTGAGCTGCTTTGGCACATGGTCCTTGATGGAGTAGTACCGGTGCAGAAATTCCGCCCGTGCCTCCTGTAAGGATTCGATGTCCGGCAAGATATAATCCTCCTTGTCCACAAGCTTTCCGCCGCGGAATTTAAGGATGGCGGCGCAAGCCATCTTGACGCCCTGCGCAAAGGCGATGACGTCCTGATCCTCGACGCGGGACATGACGACCTTCTGCTTTTCACTGAGTTTATTCAGCGCGTTGATGCGATCGCGCAGGCGCGCGGCCTTTTCAAATTCGAGGTTTTCCGCAGCCCGCTCCATCTTCTCGGTCAAAATCTTGACCGTAGAGGTACTCGATCCCTTTAAAAAGCCGATGGCTTCCTGTAAAACCTCATTATACTCCTCCTCGCTGATGTGCCCGGTACACACGCCCATGCACTGCTTGATATGGTAATTTAAGCAAGGGCGCCCTTTCCGGAAATCTTCCGGGAATTTCCGGTTACAGGTCGGGAGCAAAAAGGCCTTATTCGCCTCGTCCACGGATTCGCGCACCGTATAGGAACTTGTATACGGGCCCAGATAGACAGCGTCCTCATCGTCGTCGAGCTTCTGTTTTTGCGCGGTGATGCGCCCAAAGCGCATTGGCGCTATCTTGATGTAATGGTAGCCCTTGTCGTCCTTGAGCAGGATATTGTATTTCGGGGTATACTGCTTGATGAGACTGCATTCCAGCACGAGCGCTTCAAACTCGCTGTCTGTAATGATATATTCAAAATCATAGACATGCTCCACCATCCGGTAGACTTTTTCCTGGTGTTTTTCGACACTGCGGAAATAGGAGGATACCCGGTTTTTCAGTGCTTTTGCCTTGCCAATATAGATAATCTTCCCGGAAGCATCCTTCATGATATACACGCCGGGCAGCAGAGGAAGCCCATGCGATTTTTCGTAGAGATATGGGAGACGGTCGTTGTTCATAGCAGGCTTTCCCTCCTGTGATATGCAAAAGAAAACCTATCTTAGGATTGTCCTAAAATAGGTTTGCATTGGCACTTGTGTACAGTTGTAAAACAGCGCTTATTCCGCAAAACCGGATTCCACGAGTTTGATAAGCCCTTCAACAGCTTCCTGTTCATCGGAACCATCGGCAATGATACGGATGGACTTGCCGCCTACGATACCAAGGGAGAGGACGCCAAGCAGGCTCTTCGCATTGACTCTGCGCTCGTCTTTTTCCACCCAGATGGAGGATTTGAACTCATTTGCCTTCTGAATAAAAAACGTAGCCGGACGTGCATGCAAACCAACCTGGTTTTGAACCGTAACATCTTTTACAAACATAGTAATCCAACGCTCCTAAATTTCAATTTTTATTTTTTCTCTTCAGCTACTATCCTATGTGGGGCGCGTCAATCTTGTTCCCCGGAGCCTTTACCAGTATTTATCGACGCATAGTATTATACATGAACGCAAAGCGTGAAGGGAATCATTTGCCGTTGCCATATCGGGCCATGGAAATAAATTTAATAGTCGCTTGCTACTATTATAGCATAAATGGAACCGCCGTCAATCAAATTTCCCCAAATGCGGCTTCAATTCTGCTTTTTTTCTGATATCCTGCTCTTTGTCCCTTAGCAGTTTGGCTATAATCACCACAAAGTTTTCAACATCAGTAATAAATTGACCAGTATCGGTAGAAGTGGCTGGGAGGTACTCTAACCCCTCCGTTCATCCATTCCAAACAATGCGTAAGAGCTCTTCCGCAGCGGCAGATATCCTTCCGGCGGATAGAACCCTGTAACTTTTTTAGCATCCCCCTGTTTTTTCCTGCTATTCTTCTTTGGATTCCCGCAGGCGCCTTAATATTTTCAAGTCTGCTTTGTCAAGAGGTGCATTTCCAAGCATATCCGGGCGTTTGTTCATCGTACGCAGCAGCTGCTGCTCACGTCTCCACGCTTTGATGTTTGCATGGTGCCCGGTAAAAAGTACCTCAGGGACTTCCCTGCCATGCCAGACCGGTGGGCGGGTATACTGCGGGTACTCCAATAGGCCCTCATAATGGCTTTCCTCGGTAAAACTCTCCTCGTCCGAGAGCACGCCCGGAACCAGTCGGCACACTGCGTCCGCCAAAACCAGCGCCGGAAGCTCCCCGCCGGTCAGGACATAGTCCCCGATGGAGATTTCCTCGTCCACGATTTCCTCAATCAGGCGTTCGTCTACTCCCTCATAGTGCCCACACAGCAAAAGCAGGCCATCCACTTTAGACAACTCGACCGCCTTTGCCTGCGTCAGAGGCTTGCCCTGCGGAGAGAGATAGATGACATGTGGGCGCATCCCCAACTGTTCGCCCACATCCTCAAAGCAGCGGTAGATGGGATCCGCCTGCATCACCATGCCCATACCTCCGCCGTAAGGCGCGTCGTCCACTCTCCTGTGCTTGTCCTGCGTGTAGTCGCGGATATTGTGGCAGTAAAACTGTAAAATTCCCTTCCGGCGGGCACGGCCGATGATGCTCTCGCTAAGCACAGTCTCGCACATCTCGGGAAACAAAGTCGCAATGTCGATTCTCATCTATTCAAACAGTCCTTCCAGCGGATGAATCAGGAGCTTTCCTCCCTCCAAATCGGTCTTTTCAATGACCTGTGGAATCGCGGGAATCAGGTATTCTCTGCCCTCGGCGTTTGTGATGTGGTAGACGTCGTTCGCCCCAGTCTGGGTCACGTCGGTCAGCTTGCCGTACTCCTCGCCCGAATCCGCATCGAGCACGGTGAGTCCGAGCAGATCCTGGATAAAATAAGTGCCCGGCGCAAGTTCCACATTCTCTCGGTCCATGTAGAGCACCTTTCCACGATAGGCGTTTGCCGCATCCATATCCGAAACACCCTCGAGCTTCAAAATCGCCATGCCCTTGTGAACCCGCGCGTTTTCAATGCACACCGGGGTTTTGCCCGCGTCAAAGTAGAGTTCTTCAAACTCTGTCAAAAACTCCGCGTCGTCGCACCAGGGATGGACTTTGACCTCTCCCCGTACACCGTGCGTGCTCACAATTTTTCCAATTTCCAAAAACCTCTTTTTCATGCTTCCTCCCGATTTCCTGTTCTTCCCGTAGTTTTGACGGACTTGCCTGCCAAACAGCGGATATAATATATACTAATTGTATAATATATTCAAAATTATCCGATTTCAGGTCGGTCTCCTGCAGGATTTCTCTTCAAGACAGACGAGATAGGACAGGGATTTTCCTCTCGCTCGCCACACCGTGACGGCATCCCCCGGCTGCACCGCCTGTCTGCAAGCCCCGATATGATGACCGCCCCTTCAACTTTGATTCCCTTAAAATTCTCGTCTTATCATACCACAATCCCGGTTCAAAGAAAAGGTACGGCGCTTCTTCGGTGAAAGGCTGCGGAAATGCGCATCAAAATTCCGCAGCCAACCGACGGGGCCGTCCCGTCTTCCCCGCCGGAAGCTTAACTTCTCCACACAGAGGTCGCAGGAGGATTTCTCAAGGACAGCTCTGCCGCTCCGCCGAATACAGACATTGCGCCATATGCCAAATCCAGATTGCTCCAATTCTCGAAGTATCAGGCGTTCTGTCAGCGAAATCATCAGCCGTTCTGTTCTCCTTCCCGGCATTGGGACGATATAAAACAAATGTGGGATGCGGCAAATGCCGTCACCCCACAAGCCGTTTGTTCTATTACCTGTCAAGCGCAAAGAAAACAATCAGTCGATTTCGACCATGATTTTTTCACCGGAGCGGTTTGCAGCGGCACGCATCAATGTACGGACTGCCTTCGCAATACGGCCCTGCTTGCCGATGACTCTGCCCATGTCCTCAGCGGCCACATGCAGATGGTAAACGATGATACCTTCCTCGTTCGGCTCGTCAACGGTGACACTGACAGCGTCCTTGTCCTCCACGAGGCCCTTTGCGATTGTGATAAGAAGCTTGTCCATGGACTTCCTTCCTCCGTTTCCGCTTAGATCACGCCGTTTGCTTTAAGCATAGCCTTGACCGTATCGGTCGGCTGTGCACCGTTCGCAATCCATTTCTTTGTCTTTTCCTCGTCGATTTTGACGACAGCCGGATTCTTGGTCGGATCGTAGTATCCGACTTCCTCGATGAATCTGCCATCACGCGGATATCTGCTGTCTGCAACAACGATACGATAGAAAGGAGCTTTTTTCGCACCCATGCGGCGCAGTCTGATTTTAACAGCCATTCTAGTCACCTCCTGATAGGTTTTGAGTTTATATTAACCGAAGATCGGCAATACACAAATTGGATTAAAAGGGCATTCCCGGCATGCCGCGCATCATGCGGCGCTTGCCTTTTTTGCCGCCGCCGAACATCTTGAACATCTTCTGCATCTGCTCAAACTGCCGGAGCACCCGGTTGACGTCCTCGACTTTGGTTCCACTGCCCGCGGCAATGCGGCGCTTTCTCGACGGGTTGATGATGGAGGGCTTTGCCCGCTCCGCCATGGTCATCGAGTAGATGATGGATTCCATCTGCTTCAATTGGTCTTGCCCACGGTCGAGGTCTTCGTCCTTGACCTTATTTGAAAGACCCGGAAGCATGTTCACGATGGAGCCAAACGACCCCATTTTATTGATCTGCTGCATCTGGTCGAGCAGATCGTTAAAATCAAAGGAGTTTTTCTTCAGCTTTTCGGCGACTTCGGCGGCCTTTTTGGCGTCAAAGTCCTCCTGGGCCTTTTCAATCAGAGTGAGCATATCGCCCATCCCAAGGATTCTCGAAGCCATACGATCCGGGTGGAACGGCTCGATGTCCTCCACCTTTTCGCCGATACCCGCAAATTTAATCGGCTTGCCGGTGACCGCGCGGATGGAAATCGCAGCGCCGCCCCTAGTGTCGCCGTCGAGCTTTGTCAGCATAACGCTGTCAATCCCGAGCGCTTCATCAAACGACTGCGCGACGTTGACCGCATCCTGTCCGGTCATGGCGTCAACGACGAGCATAATCTCGTTGGGCTGAATCTCCGCCTTGAGCTCCATGAGCTCCTCCATCATCTGCTCGTCGATGTGCAGACGGCCCGCAGTATCAATGATAACCAGGTCGTTGCCGTGGTCCTTTGCGTGCTTGATGGCTTCCCTGGCGATTTTCACCGGCTTTTCGGTGCCCATCTCAAAGACGGGGACACCAGCGCGCTCGCCCACGATTTGCAGCTGATTAATTGCCGCCGGGCGGTAAATATCGCAGGCGACAAGCAGCGGGCGCTTGCCCATCTGTTTTCTCATATAATTTGCAAGCTTGGCGCAGTGGGTTGTTTTGCCCGCGCCCTGCAAGCCGCACATCATCACGATGGTCGGCGGATGGGCCGCGGCGTTTAAGCGCGCCGTACCTTCGCCCATCAGGGCGGTCAGCTCTTCGTTGACAATTTTGATAACCTGCTGGGACGGGGTCAGGCTTTCAAGCACGTCGGAGCCGATACACCGCTCGGTCACGGATTTGACAAAATCCTTAGTGACCTTGTAGTTTACGTCCGCTTCGAGCAGGGCGAAACGGACTTCCCGCATGGCTTCCTTGACGTCGTTTTCCGAAAGCTTGCCTTTGGAGCGGAGTTTTTTAAATGCGGCGGAGAGTTTATCCGCCAGACTTTCAAAAGCCATCGAGAGTTCCCCCTTTTTGAATCATTTTTCGTTCCACCTTACTTAGCCTCTGAGCTTTGCGGTCAATTCCTTGAGCTTTGCGATATCCTCGCTGATGGGGCGTGCAAAGCAATACCGCTGGTTATATAATTCGATTTTATCGAGATACTCGTCAATCTGTTCCAGGTTTTCCTGCACGGCGCTAAGCTTTTTCGCCATGTCGAGACGCTCGTCCAGTTCCCGCAGCGTCATTTCGCCGCGCTTGATGCTGTCGCGCACTCCCTGCCGGGTGATGCCCGCAATCTCCGCGATTTCCGCCAGAGACAAATCCTCATTATAATAGAGGTCTACGACCTCCCGCTGTTTATCCGTGAGCATGGCGCCGTAGTAGTCGAGGAGCACCGAGATATGCAAATCCTTTGCCATTCTCTGCATCCCCTCCTTGGAACCTTTTATGTAAAGTGATTTTGTTTACAGCTCATTGCTGTGATTATTATACCGGGCAGAGGCTTAGCTGTCAAGTCTTTTTTCTTTACAGCCTTTTCCGGGCTGTTTTTTGAGATGATTCTGCCGAATTATATATCCTAATAGTATAAATCAGTATAATTTATACTATATTTCCCCGTACACTGTCCTAACTGGTCGTTTTCTCGAGCATAGGCAAGACCGCTGTTTTCTGGTATGCTGGGGACAGCAGTTCTCCTGCTGAAGTTGAGCACTTTGCGATGGTATTGTGGGGTTCCACCAACCGTGCTTATCTGTGCAGGGCTGCCGCCCTGCGATTCCAAAGCGGGCTTCCGCGCCCACACCCAGCCATCCTTTTACCTTTTCTTGTGGGGTTCCGCCCCCACACGACGGGTTCATTTTTCGTTTCTCGACGAAAAACGAACCAAAAAGGCGAGGCAAAGGGGAACCAAATCCAGAAACGGCTAGATGGTTCCCCTTTACAATCCCCTCCTGCTCCCTACACATTCTTTCAGTGACCAGCAGGCTTTGTAATCGTGCTCAGGATGTCATGTTTTCGGGGATAGCTAAAGCGCCTACAGGCGTTTGCGCACTATCGTCTGTCCAAACGGAAGGGGTCAAGGGGAAACTGACATTGCGGTTGGTTTCCCCTTGTTTATCTTTTCCGTCTACTTTTCTGGAAACGCAGAAAAGTAGACCCGTCGTGTGGGGGCGCAACCCCACAACAATCCAAGTGGTTAAACGGGAACGCGTTTCAAAAGGAATCAACATGCAATAATTGCATAAATCTCCAAACTAATAATTTCTGGCATTATAATGTTTCTGGAAACAGAAACCATGGGAATGTGAATTCTGTTCATTCAAAAAAATCGGCAGAGCGGTAGCCCTGCACAAAAAAGAGCCGAGTGGGCATGCAAGTCCACAGGCAGATACAGGAGGCCATGGTAATGACAAATAAAATCCTATGGGAGGATTTCCTGATAACCGATGATTATAAAAACGCAGACCCCATTCATTAGATAGTATACCACACTGTCTAACAAATGGGGTGCAGTTCACAATCAGCCCTCATTCTTTTTCGTATTTTTTCAAAAGATCTTCAATTGCTTCATCAATAAGTTTGGACTTGGAAATTCGTGTTTCCCTTGCCAGTTCATCAAATTTATGTGCAAGTTCCTTGCGCATAGAGGAAGTAAAACGAATTCGATTCACTAAATGCGGCGCTGACATGTTATCTCCTCCTTTAAAAAAACAGAATATCATAACACAAAATTGCGTCAAGTGGTTGAAAATAGCGCTATGTTATGCTATTATATGCTACAAGACATCAGTTTATGCCTTGTTATTACCTTTTTTCAGCCATTGGGGATATTTTGTCATTAACAATTCGACTGCTTCATCCAGTAATTTTGTTTTGGAGATACGGGAACTTTCAGACATCGTATCCAACGCATCTGCCAAATCTGTGCGCAGGGAAGTGGTTAAACGGGTGCGCGTTTTTAAATGTGGTAATGCCATGATTATCCCTCCTTATCTGTCTATCATAACAAGATTTCGGCGGAGTTTCAATTCTCATTTTGCAAAGGGGCTCAACATGCAGTTATTGCATAAATCAAAACAGAAACCGTGGAGATGTAAATTCCGCTTGTTCATAAGAATCAGCCGGACTTTATGTCCTTACTTACAGTATCTGGCTTCCCCGGATGACTCCTCCTCCGACAAGGAGTTCGCGCACTTCTGTCTGTCCAAACGGAAGGGGTCAAGGGGAAACCGACATTGCGGCCCCGTTCCCCTTGTTCGCTTTTTCCGTCAGCTTTTTGTCGAACAACAAAAAGCTGACCCGCGTGCAGGGGCGGCCCCCTGCAATGGTTTTTCAAAGCGAAGCTTTGCTCCGAATGTTCGGGCACGGAACCCCACTTATAAATATAGGAGGCCATGACAATGACATATCAAATCATATGGGAAGATTTTCTAACAGCAGATGATTATAAAAACGCAGTGGACTATTGTAACCGGTATTCGCCAGTATACCAACAGGTGAAACGGGAATATACCGCCTGCCTGGAAACACTGCTGATAGCACTTAGTGAAAAACAGGAGGGCTTTTTGTATGATTTTTTAGCTGCCAGAGAGGAACTCCATCACCAAACCTGTTTCTTTGCCATGTCCCGAGGCTGGCAGGATTGTGAATTTGCCGTCGCCGGCTTTGATACACTCTGCATTCCCGCTTTTGAGAAGATATCGAAACTCCAGGATCATCTCTCCGCTTTCCTGTATAAAAGGAAACCCCCCTTTGTCCGAAACCTGCTGTCTGACTCGGGGACGGCGGCGCAGGCTTTTCTATCCCGCCTGAACAGCGAAGCAAAAGATATCCGCGCCCTTTTTTCCAGTATGTGCCGTCTGCTGCATCTTGGCCAAAAGATGCTGCTGCCCTATCTCTATCTCGGCGGATTTGAATCCGAACTGCACCGCAGGGAATTGACGGAAGAACAACGGGAACACGCCTGTTCCGCGCTGCTTGCCCGTTATCAGGCATTGGGCCTTTGCCGCCACTACTCTTTTTTCTGGGATTTGTAAAATCAAGACGTCTGCTCCCCGCAACAATTTGCGGGGAGCTTTTACAAAAGCTGACAATTCCCTGTATTTTTCCTTGCAAGCCCTTCCTGCTCCCTATACGTATTTTCAGTGACCAGTGGGCTTTGTGACCTCACTCATGATGTGCGGTTTCCTCGGGATGACTCCTCCTCCGACAAGGAGTCCGCGCACTTCTGTCTGTCCAAACGGAAGGGGTCAAGGGGAAACCGACATTGCGGCCCCGTTCCCCTTGTTCGCTTTTTCCGTCAGCTTTTTGTCGAACAACAAAAAGCTGACCCGCGTGCAGGGGCGGCCCCCTGCAATGGTTTTACAAAGCGAAGCTTTGTTCCAAAACTCCCGTCGAGCGGGGCGCGGAAAGTCCACAAAAAGCCGGGCGGGGGCCGAATCCTTAGCATCAGAAGTCCGCAGGGCGACAGCCCCGCACACTTACCCCCTGCCGCCAGATGAGAAGAACCAAGAATCCACTTTTCATATCGGAAAAAAAATGGTATAATATCTGGCATATGTCAAGAATAAAGCAGCGGGGAGCAAATCGGCCGGTCGACTGCGCCGGACCCCTTCCCCATTTGGGAGGAAACCATCCATGTGTGAAAAGAAAAAATTCTACATTACCACGCCAATCTACTACCCGTCGGACAAGCTCCATATCGGGCATAGCTACTGCACCACGGCGACCGACGCCATGGCGCGCTATAAGAGAATGCAGGGATATGACGTCATGTTCTTGACCGGCACGGATGAGCACGGCCAGAAAATCGAGGACAAGGCGAAGGCGGCGGGCGTGACCCCAAAACAATATGTGGATAACGTCGTCGCCGGCATCAAAGACCTTTGGAAGCTGATGAACATCTCCAACGACCGCTTCATCCGCACGACCGACGACTACCACGAGCAGGCCGTCCAGAAGATTTTCAAACAGCTTTACGACCAGGGCGACATCTATAAGGGCACCTATAAGGGGATGTACTGCACGCCCTGCGAATCCTTTTGGACGGAAAGCCAGCTTGTCGACGGCAAATGCCCGGATTGCGGGCGTGAGGTAAAGCCCGCGGAGGAGGAAGCTTACTTCTTCCGTCTGTCCGCCTACTCCGACCGTTTAATCAAGTATTATGAGGAGCATCCGGATTTCATGGAGCCGCAGACCCGCTTTCACGAGATGGTTAACAACTTCATCCGCCCGGGGCTTGAAGACCTCTGCGTCTCCCGCACCTCCTTCAGCTGGGGCGTTCCGGTGGACTTTGATCCCAAGCACGTCGTCTATGTCTGGATTGATGCGCTCTCCAACTATATCACCGCGCTCGGCTACGGCAATGAGAAATACCATGAATTTGAAAAATACTGGCCTGCGGACGTCCATTTTGTCGGCAAGGAGATTATGCGCTTCCATGCCATCATCTGGCCGGCGATGCTCATGGCGCTGAATCTCCCGCTTCCTAAAAAAGTCTACGGCCACGGCTGGCTGCTGCTCGAGGGCGGCAAGATGTCCAAATCCAAGGGCAATGTCGTCGACCCGGTCATACTGTGCGACCGCTACGGCACCGACGCCATCCGCTATTTCCTGCTGCGGGAATTCCCGTTCGGCTCGGACGGCATTTTCTCCAATGAGGGGCTTATTACCCGCATCAACTCGGATCTGGCAAACGACCTCGGCAACCTCGTCTCCCGTACCGTCTCCATGATTGAGAAATATTTCGGCGGAACCCTGCCCGCAGAACAGCAGACAGGAGAATTTGACGAGGAAATCATCTCCCTCGCCTCGAACCTGAGAAACACTTATGAGGAGCAGATGGAGCGATATGCGTTTCAAAACGCCCTGGTGGAAATTTTCAAGGTGATTTCCCGCTGCAACAAATATATCGACGAGACTGCCCCATGGGTGCTTGCCAAAGACGAGGCCAACAAGCCTCGCCTTGCCCGCGTGCTCTACAACCTCTGCGAGGCGCTTCGTATCTGCTCCATCCTGCTGACCCCGTTTATGCCGTCCACCTCCCCGAAGATTTTCGAGCAGATCGGTGCGGACGGTGCTCTCACCACCTGGGAGAGTGCTGCCCAGTGGGGCTTGCTCCCGGCGGCCACCACGGTCAAAAAGGGGGAAACCCTGTTCCCGCGTATCAATGTCGCCAAAGAATTGGAGGCGCTGGAGGGCGGCAAAAAGGCGGAAGCCTCCGCTCCCACGAAACAGATGAAAGGTGCAGATGCTACGGCACAAGCAAAACAGGCAACCGCTGTCCCCGGCATCATCACCATCGAAGACTTTTCCAAGGTCTCCCTGGCTGTCGCTCAGATCAAGTCCTGCGAGAAAGTGGAAAAATCCGATAAGCTGTACAAACTGATGCTCGACGACGGCAGCAAAGAACTTCGCCAGGTCGTCTCCGGCATTGCCAAATGGTATGCCCCGGACGAGCTTGTCGGCAAAAAGGTCGTCGTGGTTTCAAACTTAAAGCCCGTCAAGCTGCGCGGCGTGCTTTCCAATGGTATGATTCTGGCTGCCGACTGCACCGGGGACGACGTCAAGGTGCTCTTTCTTGACCCCGCTATTCCAAACGGCGCGAGCATCCATTAAGAGGAACGCCATGTTAGAGCATATCTTTGATTCCCACGCCCACTATGACGACGAGCACTTTGAAAATGAAACCGACTCCGTCCTGCTCTCTTTAAAAGAGAAAGGGGTGGAGCGCGTTGTCAACATCGGGTGCGATCTGCAGTCCTCCCGCTGCAGCGTACAGCTGAGCGAACGCTTTGATTTTGTGTGGGCCGCGGTGGGGATTCATCCCCACACCGCGACCGAGCTCGACGACAGGGCGCTTGAGGAAATGAAAACGCTTAGCCGCCATCCCCGCGTGGTCGCCATTGGCGAAATCGGGCTCGATTACCACTATGATTTCTCCCCGCGGGACGTCCAGGTGCGGGCGTTTGAACGCCAGCTCTTTTTGGCAAACGAGTTAAACTTACCCGTCGTCATCCACACCCGGGAGGCGACCGAGCCGACCCTGGAGCTCCTTCGGAAATACCGCCCGCGCGGGGTCGTCCACTGCTTTACCGGCAGCAAGGAGGTCGCGCAGGAGATTTTATCTTTGGGGATGTACCTCGGCTATACGGGCGCCGTCACCTTCAAGGGCGCCAAACGCGTGATAGGCTCGGTGGAAATTACCCCTCCGGACAAACTCCTGCTGGAAACCGACTGCCCTTATATGGCGCCGGTTCCCTATCGCGGACAGCGCTGCGAATCCTGGATGATTGCAAAGACCGCCGAAAAAATCGCGGAGATAAAGGGCGTGGAAGCACAACAGATCATTGATCTGGCGCACCGCAATACCTGCGAGCTGTTCGGCATCCCAGAACGATCCCGGTAAATTCTACTGAAAACGGCATTCCCGGCCTCCCTTCGGATGCCGGGAATTTTCCTAAGAAAGGATGCATGGTTATGGCCATCCTCTATACCCTTGGGGATAAACTCTACATCAACGTGACCAACCGCTGCCCGTGTTCGTGCAAATTCTGCATCCGCTATAACGGCAGCGGCGTCGGGGACGCGGACAGCCTGTGGCTCGAGCGCGAGCCGACCGCCGAGGAGGTTATTGAGGAACTCTCACAGGAAAACCTCGGCGACTATCAGCAGATCGTCTACTGCGGATACGGTGAGCCGCTGTGCGCTCTCGACACGGTCTTGCAGAGCGCCCGTTACATCAAGGAGCATACCAAAACTCCTGTGCGCATCAACACCAATGGCCTGGCGGATTTGATAAACGGCAGGCCGGTTGCCCCTTTGCTCAAAGGCCTGGTGGATTCCGTCTCCATCAGCTTAAACGCGCCGGACGTAGACTCCTTCTATGAGCTTTGCCGTCCCTCCTTCGGAAAATGTGCTTATGAAGCCATGCTTGAATTCACCCGCGCCTGCAAGCCAGTAATCCCGCAGGTGATTTTGACGGTTGTGGACTTTATCGGCGAACAGAGCATTGAACAGTGCCGGGATATCGCCGCGGAACTCGCAGTGGAGTTTCGCGTCAGAGAATGGGAACACTGACAGGGATGTCTAAAGGAGCTGAGCTCTTCTGTGCCTGTACGACACCGCTCCCTGCCAGAGAGCGTGCAGATGTTCGTTCTTGTTTATCGAAGCGATTTTTCACAGCAGTTCAGACTGCCGGAGGTTGAACCGGCCGGGTTCTGCTGTCCGGAAAATATGAATAATATATAAAAAAACAGGCTGAAAACTTTCTTTCAGCCTGTTAAAATGGTACGATAGAGGTATTCACACAGATTCAGGGTTATTTCTTCTTTTTCAACTTGATTTTGGATTCCGAGTTTTGGATCAGATTTAACAGGGAAGAACAAAACAACGGATAATTCTGGGACAGGGACTGGGTCGTCATCGCGAATTCGGCCGTGGATTCCACCGGCTCAACACCGTCGACTTCCTCCCCGAGCGCACAAGCCTTCGCCCTTGCACCGCACTTTTCCATTTCCGCCTGCGCATAGGAATCCGCAAGCGTTGCCGGGACGGTAAACATTCCCTGCTGGTTGGTTGCGTTGACGGAATGGACAACACGGAACATCCGGTAGACTGCGAGCATCAAAAAGGAAGAGACCTCGTTTATCATCGTCTTGTTGCCGGATTTTCCAAGCACATCGTAGAGAATGTTGAGGGAATTTGCAATCAGCTTTTTATTAAGGGTCGGCAAAATACTTCCCCGGTTTTCCTTGCCTGCCGCGTCCGGCTCCGGGATATCCTCCACCGTCAGGGTCGCGCCGCTTCTGTCTGGAGACCGCCCGAGCAGATAGTCGCAGGACACACCATAGAAGTCGGCGGCACGCACCAGAAAATCAAGACCGCATTCGCGAATCCCCTTTTCATAGTGCGACAGCAGCGCCTGCGAAACACCAAGCTCCACAGCCGCCTGTTTCTGGCTGATACGCCGCTCCTTTCGCAGCAATGTCAAAACCCTCGGAAAGTCTGCGTTCATGTTTGTTCTTCTCCCAACTTTTACATTATAATAGGAATAACCTATCGGATTCGACAGCAAAAACTACCGCATCCCCTTGCTGTTTCACAGAATCTCAAGTGGGATGAATCCTAATTTTTCGAATAGTTTACGTATTGTAAATTATATTATATCACATACGATTTGTAAATATCATTTTGTCGAAAAAATGCCAAAATTGGCAATGAAATTTGAGTGAAAAAAACAGGTGAGTCAACATGCAATCCTATAAAATCCATCTCATCCGCCACGGAATGACCGAGGCAAACCAGTCCGGGCGGTATATCGGCCGGACTGACCTCCCCCTCTCGGGACAGGGTGTCGCAGAATTAAAAGAGTTTCAGAACAATTTCTTATATCCTGCGGTTCAAAAGGTCTATGTCAGCCCGCTCGCCCGCTGTGTCCAGACGGCGAATCTGCTCTTTCCGGACACCTGGCAGCAGGAAATCGAAGACCTCAGGGAATATGATTTTGGGGAATTCGAGGGCAAGACCCTTCTGGAACTGAAAAACAACCCGAAATTTCTGCTCTTTATGGAGGGAAACATCAACCCCACGGACT
The DNA here is from genome assembly GCA_900543705.1 of uncultured Oscillospiraceae bacterium. Taxonomy (GTDB): domain Bacteria; phylum Bacillota; class Clostridia; order Oscillospirales; family Ruminococcaceae; genus Pseudoruminococcus_B. Next base: position 3,585 of record UQSL01000030.1, on the reverse strand, counting down.
TCGGAGGGGAAGACAACGCGGAGTTCCTCATCCGCTGTGACCGGGCGCTCGCCTCAATGTTTGAGGACATGATGCAAACCGGACTGACCGAGTGTGCAGCCGTTACCCATGGAGGTATCATCTCAACTATCCTCGCCGCCCATGGGATTCCAAAGCGTTCCGCGCAGGAGTGGGGCTGCGGGTGCGGCTGCGGCTTTACCATCTACCTGACCCCGCAGATGTGGATGCGCGACGGCAGCGTGGAAGTGGCAAGTTATGTTCCCGTCACCTATGACCCCATCGAATACCACCGCACCTACGATGCCGTTGATGTGGAGGTGCCCGGCGATGAGGAATAGCTCCCCAAAACAAGCTCTCGGGCTCGTTCATTTGTATATAGGAAATGGAAAGGGAAAAACTACCGCCGCTGCAGGTCTTGCACTGCGTGCAAACGGGACGGGGCTGCGCGTTTTATTCGTTCAATTTCTCAAGGGCCGACCGAGCGGTGAGATCGGGGAGCTCGAACGCCTTGGTATCGAGGTGCGCCGGGTGCAGTCTTCAGAGAAATTCGTCTTTTCCATGGATGAGAAGGAACGGAAAGCGGAGACCGCCAGAAACAGAGAGGCCATGGATACTATCCTGGAGGATGTGAGAGGTGACCGCTATGACTTAATGGTCCTAGATGAAATTTTGGATGCCTGCTCACTTTCTCTCGTTCCCTACGACAGCCTGTACGCGCTCATCGAGCAAACCCGCCAGATGCACTGCGAACTTGTCCTGACCGGGCGAGGCGTCCCCCTGAAGCTCTATGAGCTCGCCGACTACATCAGCGAAATCACCCCGCTCAAGCATCCTTTTACCAAAGGAATTTCCGCCAGGAAGGGTATTGAATTTTAATCTTCATCTTTCGTATAAGACATCATCAGTAAGCCTGCCTGTGAAAAAACAGACGAATCGGAGGAGACTACTATGGAGAAAATCAACATTGCCGTATTGCCAGGGGATAACCCCGGCCGGGAAATGACCTGCTATGCTGCTGAAATTCTGGAGTATATCCTCAAAAGCTGCAAGCTTGACTATGAAATCCGGTATGGGGAAATCGGGGCCACGGCCTTTGAGGAAACCGGCTCTCCCCTGCCCGGCAAGACTGTGGAGGTCTGCCGTACCTCCCGCGCCGCGCTTGTCGGATTTGTCGGCTCCCATCAAAACTACACGGATCTTCCCTTTAACATGCGCCCGGAGGCGGGACTTTTGAACCTGCGCAAAAAGCTAGGCATCTTTGCCAATATCAAACGGGTCAAGGTAGAACCTCAGGTGTTTGACCTCTCCCCGCTGAAATTGGAAATCCTGGAGCGCGGAGTGGATATTGCTGTCGTGCGCGAACTGACCGGCGGTCTTTACTACGGAAAAAAAGGCCGCTGTGAGGTGGAAGGGGACCCTGCCGCCTATGACCAGGAAATCTATTCCCAACATGAAGTGGAACGTGTGATGCGCAAGGCCTTCTCCCTCGCCTTTACTCGTGGAAAATCCGTTGTCTGTGCGGATAAGGCAAACTTGCTGGAAACTTCCCAGCTCTGGCGCCGGGTCGGCGTTAAAATTGCATCCGAGTACCCGGATGTAGCGTTTTCTTGTATGTATATCGACGATTTGTCCGCCGATATTATCCGCCATCCCGACCGGTACGACGTCATCGTCGCAAGCAACATGTTTGGCGACATCCTCTCGGACGAGGTCTCCGTCTTTTCCGGCGCCAAGTCCCTGATTCCGACTGCAAGTTTTGGTCAGGGAAATTTCGGAATGTATTCTCCGGTCGTGGCTTCCTTTATCGACAATTCAACCAAGACAAACGCGACAATGGCTTCCTCCATTCTTGCCGTCGCACTGATGCTTCGCTTTTCCCTTTCCATGCCGCAGCAGGCAGGGATTTTAGAACAGGCGGTGTATCAGACGCTTGGAACATACCGCACAGAGGATATCGCCTCCGAAGGAAAGGAGACCGTCAGCGACGAAGTCCTTTTCCATATGATTTTCGATACCCTGAAAGCGTCAATTGACCGTAATCATTGATGAAAACCTCCCAGCGGAAGGCATTTCCCTTCCGCTGGGTTCCGTCAATTTCCGGACAAGTACCGGAAAACGATTCTTTACTTGAGGGAGGGATTGACCTCACCATGCATTCACTTCATCGGACAATCAAATCAAATGCTCTGCGCGCGCTTCGTGGCAATTGGGGAAAGGCGGTTGCCTCCACCCTGCTGCTGGGAAGTCTCTGCGCTTTCTTTTTTCTCCTCGGCCAGTTGTTTTTTCATCTGTTCGAGCTGTCCAATATCATTGATTTTCTTGACATTCCTAAAAACATGGGGCAAATCGAAAATCCCTTTTCCGTTTTCCTTGTCTTTCTCATCGCCCTGCTCGGGGTATTCGCCGCATTTTTAGTCATTGTCCCCCTCGTCATGGGGCTTCTGCGCTGGTACAGCCATACCGTGCTGGATGGGTCGGAAGAAATCACTGCAGTTTTCTACTATTTTTCCAAATTAAAACTGCTCTTGAAAAGCCTGCTTCTGGCATTCAATGTGCTGTGCCGGAAGGTATTCTGGGGAATCGTCTGTCTATTTCCGGGCGGACTGGTTGCCGGGATTTCTATGTACATTGTCTCACTAAACCCGAACTCCAAGCATATTCTTTTCTCCAAACTGTGTATTCTTCTGGGATTTTCACTGCTCGTCGTGGGAGTTCTTGTGTATGGTCTTATCAATATCCGCTATCAGCTGGCAGCGTATTTGATGATTCGGGATGAAACCCTCTCCGTTTCTCGCTGCATCCGGCAGTCCAGTCGATATACTCTCAGTCATCGCGGAGACCTGTTCCTGTTTGTTTTATCCTTTTTGCCGCTCATTTTGCTCTGTGTTCTGTTTTTGCCCTTTCTGTTTGTTTTTCCGTTTTTCCTCACCTCTTGTACCATTTATGCACAGTATCTGATTGAACAAAATGAACGGGCTTTATCGGAAAATGAGGTGGATTCCCCGCTTCCGCCTTTTGGAGAAATCGAAGCGGACAACCGGGAGATTCTGTGACATATGGCTCCCACGCACACTAATCCCTGTTTTGTTCCCACTATGTTTTTTTCTGTCCGTGGACACAAGATACTAGTACAGATCCCGTCCTGATTTTCGGCTTTCTTTTCAAACAAAACTAACTTAAAAAAACTTCCCCACCGGCTTGACGATGGGGAAGTTTTTTAACAGCAGAAAGTATATGCGATAAGTCATTTTTATTGGCCAAGACGAATCATCTCATCAATGGCATGTTTTGCCTTTAAACGGGTTTCTTCTTCAATTTCAATTTTGCAGCCGCAAAGCCCCTGCATCGCCCGGTAAACATCCACCAGATTCGTGATGCGCATGTCGTGGCACATCAGGCGCTTGGAAAGAGGGATAAACTGGCGCTCCGGAAATTCCAGCGCAAGGGAATCGGCAATCGACTTTTCCGTTCCGACAAGGATATTCTCCTGACAGCCGCGTGCATAGGACAATATCCCTGCGGTAGAACCGGCATAATCCGCATGTTTGGCAACTTCGGGTTTGCATTCCGGATGCACCAGGAGCT